>CAMAHM010000048.1 GCA_945834535.1 uncultured Sutterella sp.
GAGGCGGCCGGCATGCGCGCCGTACTGAGTGCCGCGGTTTTCACGACGGGACTTTTTTTGAGCATCGCCGCGGTCGGCGCAATCTGCTCGATGCTCGGATACATGCTCGGCACTGTGCCGTTGTGGATTGCTCTTTTTGTGGGTCTTCTCTTTGTCTGGCTGGGACTGCAGACGGCCGGCATTGTGAAGGTTGCGATTCCCGCCGTCCTGCCCGAGCGCTTTGCCCTGAAGGGACTTTTCGGTGCGTTCGTGCTCGGCGCCGGCTACGGCCTTTTGAGCGGCCCCTGCACGTTCGGATTCCTGGCCCCGATTCTTGCAGTGGCGGCACTGCCGGGCAGTCTTGCGACCGGCCTCATTCTGCTGCTGTGTTTTGCCTTCGGGCACTGTCTTCCCATTGCGGCGGCGGGCTGCTCGTCGGCGCTCTGCAGTGCCTGGCTGGAAAATCGCTGGGCGGCAACGGCGGTCAAAATCGGACGTCCGATTGCAGGTCTTCTGATCGTTTCTGCGGGCGTTTTTGTCCTTTGGGCCGCGCTTTAAGCCGTCTGCGCCCTGTGCACGCCTTTCGCACAAGCCTTGGAAAACGGTATCCTATGCACCTCAAAAAGCGGTCCGCCGGGGACTTGCGCGGGCCGACTTGAGATCATTGCAGAGTAAATCCAACCATGGCTCAAACAGAACAACCCGGCGCCGACGGAGCCTCTTCGATCTTTTTGATCGGCATGATGGCCTGCGGTAAATCCACGATTGGTCGCGCACTGGCCGACAAACTCGGATGGCGCTTTTACGACGCCGACCGCCTGATTGAAGAGCGGTGCGGTGTGCCGATTTCCTATATTTTCGAAAAGGAAGGCGAGGCAGGATTTCGGGCACGTGAAACACAGGTGCTCGCCGAGCTGACGGCACAAAAGGGGGTGATCGTCGCTACGGGCGGCGGAGCTCCGATGTTCGAGATCAACCGCAGGCTCCTTGCGCGCGGTCTGGTGGTGCAGCTTACCGGAACCGTGTCGGACATCATCGAACGCACGCGGCTCGATACAAGCCGCCCGCTTCTTGCCTGCGACGACAAAGTCACGCGCATCCGAGAACTGATGCTCCAAAGAGGGCCTGTGTACGATGCCTGCTGCAATGAACGCGTCATGACAAGCCGACAGAATCCGGCGATTCTGGCGCAGACGATTTTGGAACTTCCCAGTGTTCGCCAGACTGTTGTACGCGGCAATGCCTGGCTCGAACAGCAGCGCATTCAAGGAGACGATCATGCGTCTTGAAGTGGAACTCGGGGTTCGCAGCTACCCCATCGACATCGGCAGCGGAACGTTGGCGATGCTCGGCGAACGTGCCGCCGAGCTTAGGGCAACGCGCGTGCTGATCGTGACCAATACGACCGTCGGACCGCTCTATCTGGACCGGGCCGTGGAGAGCCTGCGAAAAGCAATGCCTAATGTGCCCGTCGAGGCGGTTGTGCTTCCCGACGGCGAGTGCTACAAGGATCTGCAGCACATTCAGATGATTCTGGAAGCGGCCGGTCGCGTCGGACTCGACCGCAAAAGCATCATGGTGGCGCTCGGCGGCGGCGTGGTCGGCGACATGACCGGATTTGCTGCCGGCATGTGGATGCGCGGCATCGACTTTATTCAGGTGCCCACGACGCTGCTTGCGCAGGTCGACTCGAGCGTCGGCGGCAAGACCGGCGTCAATCTGCCGACGGGGAAAAATCTCATCGGACTCTTTCATCAGCCGCGCGCCGTGCTGATCGACACGGACGTGCTGCGAACGCTCCCTGCGCGTGAAGTGTCGGCGGGGATCGCGGAAATCATCAAGTACGGTTTTCTGGGGGATGCGGCGTTTGTGGCCGAGCTTGAACGCGACATGCAAGAGCTGCGCGCACTCGACACGCACGTCGTTTCGCGCGTGGTGGCGCACTGCTGTCGCATGAAGGCTCAGATCGTGCGCGAGGACGAACAGGAAAACGGCGTGCGCGCCAAATTGAATCTCGGACATACCTTCGGGCACGCAATTGAAAAACTGACGGGCTTTTCCACGTGGCTGCACGGGGAGGCCGTCGGTGTCGGTCTCGTCATGGCGGCCATGCTCTCGGCCGAACTCGGACACCTCAATGTAACGGACGTTGAGCGTGTCAGGCGTCTTGTGGCCGCTTCGGGGCTCCCGACCGATATTTGCGAGGGCATCGCCGCCGACGATGCATGGCGCGCCATGCTCGGGGATAAAAAGTCCGTGGGCGGTGTGGTGCGCTTCGTCGTTATGCACGCCGTCGGCAACACCGCAATTGAGTCGGTTCCCGAGGATCTCGTCCGGCGGGTGATGAACGCCTACGGGTGGCATTGACCGCTCCGATTCCAACGGATTTTTGTGCACAGCGCTTCGAGTGATCGGAGCGCTTTTTTTTCAAACTGAGGCAAATGTCCTAGCAGGGATTGCTAAGCCGATCTGATCCATGCAAAAAAGGGAGAGAAAAAGTTTTTATGCCTTTTATTACGTCTGACAGCGAACCGTAAACTCCAAAATCCATGCCTTTGTGTGCTTTGGAGGCAGACATGCGTGGATGTAATTAATACGAGAGCCGACTCAGGGGAAGTGTCGGCAGAGTTTTCTCCCGAAACGCAATACAAACAACAACACCGCACCCTCGGGCAGAGAACGCACAGCAATGAACAATAAAAAGGGAGACCGTGTCATGACGGAAATGACAAGGCAGAAAAGGCGTCTTGAAGCGGCGCGTGAGGGGTTGTACCGTCCCGAGGCCGAGCACGACGCCTGCGGCGTGGGGTTCGTAGCCGACGTGAAGGGGCGAGTGTCACACAAAGTGATTGAGGATGCCCTGGCGATTTTGCGCAATCTAGACCATCGAGGCGCCGTTGGTGCCGATCCCCTGTGCGGGGACGGTGCCGGCATCATGATTCAGATTCCCGACGCGTTTTACCGTGATGAGATGGCGCAGGTCGGCGTGACGCTGCCCGCGCCCGGTGACTACGGCGTCGGCATGATCTTTCTGCCCCGAGAAGCCGCTTCGCGCCGCGCCTGTGAGCAGGAATTGGAGCGCATGGTTCACAAGGAGGGGCAGGTTGTTCTCGGTTGGCGCGACGTGCCGGTCAACTCCTCCATGACGATGAGTCCGACGGTGCGTGATTCGGCCCCCGTCATCCGCCAGATTTTCATCGGTCGCGGTCCCGACGTCATGGTGCAGGATGCGCTCGAGCGCAAGCTCTATGTGATCCGCAAGGCCTCTTCGCACCGCATCAAGGCGCTCAACCTCAAGTACGGCAACGAGTATTTCGTGCCTTCGATGAGCACCCGCACCGTCGTCTACAAGGGACTTTTGCTGGCCGATCAGGTTGGAACCTACTACCTCGATCTGCAGCAGGAAGCCTGCCGCTCCGCCATCGCCGTGGTGCACCAGCGATTTTCGACCAATACGTTCCCTTCCTGGGCTCTGGCGCACCCCTATCGCTACATCGCCCACAACGGTGAAATCAATACCGTCAAAGGCAACTACAACTGGATTCTGGCGCGTGAAAACGTCTGGGCTTCGCCCGTGCTCGGGGACGACGTCAAAAAGCTCGTCCCGCTGATTTATGAGGGGCAGTCCGACACGGCCAGTCTGGACAACGCGGTGGAAATCCTTCTGATGGCCGGCTATTCGCTGCCGCAGGCCATGATGATGCTGGTGCCCGAGGCCTGGGAGAGGTCGCTCACCATGGACGTCGACCGTCAGGCGTTTTACGCTTATCACGCCCCCATGATGGAGGCCTGGGACGGTCCGGCGGCCATTGTCTTTACCAACGGCGTGCAGATCGGCGCCATGCTCGATCGCAACGGGCTGCGCCCGGCCCGCTATATTGAGACCACGGACGATACTGTGGTGCTTGCCTCTGAAGTAGGCGTGTTGCCGATTCCCGAAAGCCGTATTCGCCGCAAGTGGCGCGTCGAGCCCGGCAAGATGCTCTTTATCGATACGGTGCAGGGACGCATCATTGAAGATGAGGAAGTCAAGAATCAGGTGGCCCTCGCCAAGCCCTATCGTGAATGGGTTGAGCGCCTCAATCTGCGTCTTTCCGATCTTCAGAGCCCCACGGCGCCGATCGGTGCCGGCCGCATCGAGGCTTCGCGCCTGACCGAGCTGCAGAAAGCTTTCGGTTTTACGCAGGAAACGGTCGAAACCATCATGCTGCCGATGGCCGTCAAGGGGATGGAACCGACGGGCTCCATGGGCAATGACGCCGCGCTTCCCGTGCTCTCCAAGCGGAACAACTCGTTCTTCCTGTACTTCAAGCAGCTCTTTGCTCAGGTGACCAACCCGCCGATCGATCCGATTCGCGAAGAGCTGGTGACGAGTCTGGTGAGCTACATCGGTCCCAAGCCCAATCTGCTCGATATCAACAACACCAATCCCCCGCGTCGACTCGAGGTACTGCAGCCCGTGCTGAACGAGGCTGAAATGGCCAAGCTCGAAGCCATCGGCGACTACACGGCGGGCAAATTCAAGAGCTTTGAAATTGATATTACCTATCCGGCGCAGTGGGGTAGCGACGGTGTGCAGGCACGTTTGGCGAGCCTGTGCGCACAGGCTGTCGATGCCGTGCAGTCGGGCTACAACATTCTGATTCTGTCGGACAGGGCTGTTTCCAAGGACCGCGTGGCCATTCCCGTTCTGTTGGCCGTCTCGGCGATGCATCAGCACCTCATTGAAGAAGGGTTGCGCACCAACGTCGGCCTGGTAGTCAATTCGGGTGCCGTTGCCGAAACCCATGACTTTGCTCTTTTGATGGGGTTTGGTGCGGAAGCCGTGCATCCCTATCTTGCGCTGGCCGTACTGCGCGACATTGCGCCCAAAAACGGACTGTCGGACGACGACGCGGTGGCGCACTACATCAAGGCGATCGGCAAGGGGCTTACCAAGGTCATGGCCAAGATGGGCATCTGTACGCTCATGAGCTATCGCGGCGCCCGCATTTTTGAGGCCGTGGGTCTGAAGAGTGAATTCGTGCAGCGTTACTTCCGTGGCACGCCCTCACGCATCGAAGGGCTGGGACTTTTCGAAGTCATGCAGGAAGCCTGTCGGCAGCACGCGCAGGCCTACGGCATCAACCGCAGCGCCAAAACTCCCGTGTCCGTCGGCGGTGAATACGCCTGGCGTGCTCAGGGCGAAGAACACATGTGGACGCCCGAGGCCATCGTCAAGCTGCAGCGCGCGTCCAGAGAAAAGAACTACAAGACCTACCGCGAATACGCCGAGATCATCAACGATCAGAGTCGCCGTCAGATGACGCTGCGCGGCCTTCTGCGCTTTAGAACCGAAGCCGTGACGCCCGTGCCGATTGATGAGGTGGAGCCGGCTAAGGAAATTGTGCGCCGCTTTGCCACGGGGGCCATGTCCATGGGCTCAATTTCGGCCGAGGCGCATGCCGTTCTCGCCGTGGCGATGAATCGCATCGGCGGCAAGAGCAATACGGGCGAAGGCGGTGAAGATCCCCGCCGCTACGTCGAGGAGCTTCGTCTGGGACATTCGCCCGTCAAAAAGGGTATGAAGCTGGCCGATATTCTCGGACGCGACCGCATTGAGGCCGATGTGGAACTGCAGGAAGGCGACAGCCTGCGCTCGCGCATCAAGCAGGTGGCTTCGGGGCGCTTCGGGGTGACCGAGCAGTATCTTGCCTCTGCCGATCAGATTCAGATCAAGATGGCGCAGGGGGCCAAGCCCGGCGAAGGCGGTCAGCTTCCCGGTCACAAGGTCTCCGAATACATTGCCGAGCTGCGTTATTCGGTGCCCGGCGTGGGACTGATCTCGCCGCCTCCGCACCACGACATCTACTCGATTGAGGATCTGGCGCAGCTCATTCATGACTTGAAGAGCGCCAACAGTCGGGCCGACATTTCCGTCAAACTGGTCAGTGAAAGCGGTGTGGGGACCGTGGCGGCAGGCGTAGCCAAGGCCAAGGCCGACCACATCGTCATCGCCGGTCACGACGGCGGCACGGGTGCTTCGCCCGTTTCGTCGGTCAAGCACGCTGGCAGCTCCTGGGAACTCGGTCTGAGTGAAACGCAGCAGACGCTGGTCATCAACAATCTGCGCGACCGCGTCGTCGTGCAGGTGGACGGTCAGATCAAGACGGGACGCGACGTGGTGATCGGTGCTTTGCTCGGCGCCGATGAATTCGGCTTTGCGACTGCTCCCCTGGTGGTCGAAGGCTGTCTGATGATGCGTCAGTGCCACCTCAATACCTGCCCTGTGGGTATTGCCACGCAGGATCCTGAGCTGCGCAAGCGCTTTAAGGGCAAGCCTTCGAGCGTGGTGAATTATTTCTTCTTCGTGGCCGAAGAAGTGCGCGAAATCATGGCCTCCCTCGGTATTCGCCGCTTTGAGGACCTGATCGGTCGCTCGGATCTGCTGGTGCAGCGCGACGATGTCGACAACTGGAAGGTCGAAGGGGTGGATCTCTCACGTGTGCTCTATCAGCCTGAGGCGAGTGCTGAAGAACGGCGTCATTCGTCCCGACAGGATCACGGGCTTGAAAAGAGCCTGGATACGAAGATTCTTCCGCAGCTTGCGGCCGCCCTCGAAAAGGGCGAGCCCGTCAGCGTTGATGTTGAGGTTTCCAACGTCGATCGTACGGTCGGCACCATGATCGCGCATGCCGTCACCGAGCGCTACGGTGCCGAGGGCCTACCCGAAGGCACCATCACACTCAACTTCAAGGGCACGGCCGGTCAGTCGTTCGGCGCCTTTGCAGTCCCGGGCATGACCATGCGTCTTGAAGGTCAGGCCAACGACTATGTGGGTAAGGGTCTTTCGGGCGGCCGCATTGTGGTGTGTGCTTCGACGGAATTTCACGGACAGGCTGAACACAACATCATTGCCGGCAATACGACGCTGTACGGCGCAACGAGCGGTCAGGCCTTTTTCAACGGCGTGGCCGGCGAGCGCTTTGCGGTGCGCCTGTCGGGTGCTTCGGCCGTCGTCGAAGGACTCGGGGACCACGGGTGCGAATACATGACCGGCGGCACGGTGGTTGTGCTCGGCCGCACGGGGCGCAACTTTGCTTCGGGTATGTCCGGCGGCGTGGCTTACGTGTTTGATGCCGACGGCGATTTTGAAAGCAACTGCAATACCTCGATGGTGACCCTTGAGCGCGTTACGGGAAGCGAAGAGCAGCGCCGCACCGGAACGCCCGAGGGGTGGCACAACGGTCAGACCGACGAGGAAATCCTCAAGGGATTAATCAGCGAACACGCTCGACTGACGGGCTCAAGATTGGCCGGGGAACTGCTCGAGCACTGGTCGAGTTCGCGTTCGCGCTTTGTCAAGGTCATGCCGCTGCAGTATCAGGCCGCTCTGGCTGCGCGCGTGCACAAGTAATGCCCGAGGAGAAAAACAATCATGACAACCAATCAGCAAAAGAAGGTGAGTGCCGCGGGCAAGACGGAAGTCATCAACGTGGTGCATTGTCCGCGTCGCATCGAGTTCGGTCACGAAGATCCCAAGGAGCGCATCAAGCATTTCGGCGATTTCACCAGACCGCTTACCGATGAGCAGATCCAAGAACAGTCGAGGCGATGCCTGCATTGCGGAACGCCGTTTTGCTCGTCGAACTGTCCGCTGCACAACAGACCGGTTGACTTCAACGCGCTCGTGCGAGCAGGGCGTTGGCACGAGGCATGGGAGTGTCTCAATTCCACGAGCAGCTTCCCGGAATTTACTTCCCGCGTCTGTCCTGCCATCTGCGAAGTCGGCTGTACGCAGTACTACCTCAACGATGAGGCCGTCGGCATCAAGACGATCGAGCGCGCCATCATCGACCGAGCCTGGCGTGCGGGTTGGGTTAAGCCCGAGATTGCCACGCATAAGAGCGGCAAACGCGTTGCCGTTGTCGGCTCGGGCCCGGCGGGACTGAGCTGCGCGCAGCAGTTGGCGCGCGTCGGCCACAATGTGACGGTTTTTGAAAAGGCGGCACGTCCGGGCGGACTGCTGCGCTATGGTATTTCCGACTTTAAGCTTGAAAAGGACGTCGTCGATCGGCGTATCGAACAGATGCAGGCCGAAGGCGTGAAGTTTGAGTGCGGTGTTGCCGTGGGGGACCTCAAATTCCCCAACGGCGTGCAGTGCACGGCAAAAAAGAGTGTCACCGCACAGTCGCTGATCAAGGAATTCGATGCCGTGGTGTTGGCCTGCGGCTCGGAGACGCCCAGAGATCTGCCGGTCCCGGGGCGCGAAGGTGCCGGCGTGCATTTTGCGCTTGAACTGTTGGTCGGACAGAACCGTGTCGTTGCCGGAGAGGTCAAGGCAACGAACGTTTCGAGCGCCGGATGCGACGTGGTTGTCGTGGGCGGCGGCGATACGGGCAGCGACTGCGTGGGCATTGCGCGGCGTCAGGGCGCGGGCAAGGTGTATCAGATTGATCTGATGCCCAAGCCTCCCGTGAAGGAAGACAAGCAGGCAACATGGCCCAACTGGCCCGTCAAGCTGCGTGAATCGACCTCGCACGAAGAAGGGTGCGATCGATTGTGGGAGACTTCCACCAAAGAAATCGTTCGCGACAAGAACGGTGCTGTCACCGCTGTCAAGTGTGTCAAGCTCAAGTGGACGTTTGCTGACGGCAAGCGCTCCTGCACGGAAGTGCCCGGCAGTGAATTTGAGATTGCCTGTCAGCGCGTGTACCTTGCCATGGGCTTTACCCAGCCTTCGGCCAACGTACTGGCGGCGTTCGGCGTAGACAAGGACGGCCGCGGCAATGCCAAGGCGGCGCTTGAGAACGGTGCAGCGCCTTTTGCCACCTCGGTGCAGGGCGTTTTTGCCTGTGGCGACGTGCGCAGCGGTCAGTCGCTCGTTGTGCGCGCTATGAGCGAGGGGCGTCGCTGCGCCCGCGCGGTGGACGTCTATCTGACGGGGGGAACGGAGCTGCCCGAGTACAGACTTTGATTGAGGATAAAGCTCAGAGGAAAGATTTCCTCGAAAGCCGGCAAGAGAAACGGGGTGTTATCTGAGCACCCCGTTTGCCTCAGTGGTTTAGTTTTCCTCAGTTTCCGATTCGGATTCGGTTTCGGGCTCAGCCAATTTGACCAACTCCGAAATCGGCCAAGGTTCAAGCCAGGCCTTGCCGAGAGCGGTCGGCTTCTTGATTTCAACCTTGGAGGCGACGGTCTTGGCCTTGCCGAGCAGAAGCTGCCAGCCCAGAAGCTGCTCATCACGGAAGGCGTGAACAAGCATTTCGTCGCCTTCGGCGTAGCGGGCAAGGATTTCGCCGATGTTGTCGGCGCGCACGCGCACTCCGTCAATGGCGATGATCGTGTCGCCCGGGGCAATGCCCACCCACTGAGCGGCTTCCTTTTCATGCACGTACTGGACGACGTAGCCGGCATCGGTGCCCTTGCCGCTGATGCCCAGAAGCTTGCGTTCGGCAGGAAGTTCGTCGTCTGTGAGCGTCAGGCCCAGCACTTTGCCCGCCTTGGCGTAGTCCACGTCAAAGACCGACTCGGTAAGTTCCACGATTTCGGCCGTCATGTCAAGGCCCGTTGCACGCGCGACGATTTCGTAGAAATCCTCGGCTTCGATCCCCGTGTAGTGCTTGCCGGCCGCCTTGTAGTCTTCCCACATCAGACGCATGACGTCGTCCAAAGAGGCCTTGCCGCGTGTTTTCTGCCGGATGCTTGCGTCGAGTACGAGTGCGGCGAGCGAGCCCTGCTTGTAGTAGGACACGTTGGCGTTGGGCGTATTGGCGTTCGGGCGATAGAACTTGATCCAGGCGTCAAAGCTTGCCTGCGACAGGCTCTGCATGTGGCGTGCGTGCGTTTGCAGAACCGCCTTGGCGCGCTGCGTGAGGAGCTTGGCAAAGCCGTCGTTGTCGACAATCCCGGTACGGCGCAGCATCAGGGCATCGTAGTAGTTGGTAAAGCCTTCGAAGACCCAAAGCAGATCGGTGTAGGTTTCCTGCGAAAAATCAGGATCCACGAAGGGCGCAGGTTTGATGCGCTTGACGTTCCACATGTGGAAGTATTCGTGCGCTACAAGACCGAGCAGCTCGACGTAGTCGTCCGTGCGGGTGCGATCGTGCGTGCAGGGCAGTGTTTTGCGCGGAACGGCCAGAGCGCAGCTGTTGCGGTGCTCAAGACCGCCGTAAAGAGAAGCATTGACGTTGAGCAGGAAGGTGTACTCCTTGGCCGGACATTTTTTGCTTTCCGGTTCAAAGAAGGCGATCTCGGCTTCGCAGACGGCCTGCACGTCGCGCGTGAGGCGCTCAAGGTCGGTATTGACGGGCAGGTCGTTGAGAATGAGATCGTGTCGGGTGCCGTGGGCCTTGAACGAGACGGCCGTAAAGTCGGACATCTCGACCGGACAGTCGCAAAGTTCCTGATAGTCCGCCGCTTCATAAAGCCCCCAGCCGAAACGTTCGGTGCCTTTGGCACGCTTTAGGCCGGTAGCAACCTTCCAGTTGAAGGCCGAGGCGTGCATTTCATCAATAGGGTTGGTGATGTTGACGGCGATTTTGCCCGGTTTGGCGCCTAACACCTCCATAAACGTGGCAGCCGGATTGAAAAATCCCCGGCAGTTGTCCAGATAGTTGGTGCGCACGGACGGATCGAAGGCGTACACCTGATAATAGACATAGAGGTCTTCATCGTCCTTGCGGCCGACGGTGCTCACACGCCACGTGGCCTTGTCGACTTTGGTGATGGGAACAGGCGTGTCACCCAGATAGGCCTGCTCGGCCTGAATGTGACCGGCAAAGTCGCGCACCAGATACGAGCCTGCAATCCACGCGGGAAGACGCAGGTACTGCGCTTCAGGCGTCGGATCGTCAATCGTGATGCCGACAATAAAAAGATGGGCCTCGGGATCAAGAGGGGTGATGTCGTAGCGAAGCATGGTGTAAGCCTTTTTAAACGCGGGCCAAAGGCCCCTGGCACAGTGACAGGCATTATCGAGGAAATAAGGAGCGGGAACAACAACGCAATGTCGGATTTGACAAGTGAGAAAAAACTCTTCATAATGCGCCCCTCGTTCGCAGCACGTAAGTGACGCGGCGAAAAACAAGC
>CAMAHM010000049.1 GCA_945834535.1 uncultured Sutterella sp.
TCGCTTACAAGTCGGTTGACATGACCTACGGCGGCAACAAGATCGCTGAAGAAGACTCCTTCACGACCCAGGTCGGCCTCGTGCACAAGTTCTAATTTGACGTGACGATCTCACCTTCGTGGTGAGACACACAACAAATTAAAAGATCCACACCCTCGAAGCAGAGATGTTTCGGGGGTGAAATATTTTTTGGGCCATACGCCTCAAAATAGGTCACTGTACGGTTTGTCACAAAAATCCGTCGATCGGCGGATTGTCAAAGAGAAACACTTCGTCTAGTATCGTCGTCGCCTTTGAACTACTAGAAGTTGTGTCTGCGCTTTTCTTCGTGCACAGACCTCCACTTAAAATGACCGTACAGATTGACCTTTCTCGCGATGCGCTCTTTGACGAACTCGGCCTTATTCGCCTGCGCGAAAGCTACATGCGCGAGGACGAAAAAAGTCCTCAGGAGCGCTTTGCCTATGTGGCCGAGGCTTTTGCTTCCAACCAAGCCCATGCCCAGCGGATCTACGACTACGCAAGCCGCCATTGGCTCAGTTTCTCCACCCCGATTCTGAGTTTTGGCCGCAACAAGCGGGGCCTTCCCATTTCCTGCTTTTTAAGCTACATGCCCGACACCGCAGCCGGGCTCGTTGACACGCTATCGGAAGTGAACTGGCTCTCCATGCTCGGGGGCGGCGTGGGGATTCACGTCGGGATCCGCAACGCCGACGACAAGAGTGTGGGCGTAATGCCGCACCTTCGCGTCTATGACGCAGCGTGCCTTGCGTACCGTCAGGGTTCGACCCGTCGTGGCAGCTACGCGGCCTTTCTTGACGTCAACCACCCCGACATCGTGCAGTTCATCGAAATGCGCAAGCCCACGGGCGACCCCAATATGCGGGCCCTCAACCTGCATCACGGCGTCAACCTCACGGACGACTTCATGCGCAAAATTGAGGGCGCGATGCGGGACGCGTCCTTTGACGACTCCTTTGAATTGAAGCACCCCGCGACGGGGAAAGTCGTTGAGGTCGTGCGCGCCCGCGACATCTGGCAGCGCATTCTTGAAATGCGCATGCAGACGGGCGAGCCTTATCTCGTCTTTACCGACACCGCCAACAGGGCGATGCCCTCGTGGCTCAAGGACAAGGGCCTTGCCATTCACGGCTCGAACCTGTGCACGGAAATCTTTCTGCCGACCAACGCGGAACGGACGGCGGTCTGCTGCCTCTCATCACTCAATCTCGAGTACTTTGACGACTGGTGCCACCTGCCGCAGTTCATCGAAGACGTGATGGAGTTTCTCGATAACGTGCTGCAGTACTTCATCGACAATGCGCCCGACACCATCTCCCGCGCCCGCTATTCGGCCATGCGCGAGCGCAGCGTGGGCTTGGGAGCTCTGGGCTTTCACGCGTACCTGCAAAAGCACCGCATCGCCTTTGAAGGGGTGCTTGCCAAAGTGACCAACATGCGCATGTTCGGGCATATCCGCTCCGAGTGCGAGAGGGCGGACGCAAAGCTCTGCGGGCTGCGCGGGCCCAACCCGGATGCGGCCGCTTCGCACATTGCAAGGCGCTTTTCGCATTGGATGAGCGTTGCGCCCAACGCAACGAGCTCGCTTATCATGGGCGGCACGAGCCCTTCGATCGAGCCCACGCGCGCCAACGTCTATCGACAGGACACGCTCTCGGGAGCCTACATCATGAAAAACAGGTTCCTCAAAGCGGAACTTGCCTCCCGCGGCATGGACACCGACGAAGTGTGGGCCGACATCATCGCCCACGACGGCAGCGTGCAGCACCGCGAGGACCTGCCGCAGACGGTGCGAGACGTCTTTAAGACCGCCCAGGAAATCGATCAGCGCTGGATCATTGAGCTTGCGGCCGACCGGCAGCAGTTCATCGATCAGGGCCAAAGCGTCAATCTCTTTTTTGCGCCCGACGTGTCGATTGCCTATCTGCACGCCTGCCACTTCATGGCCTGGAAAAAGGGCCTCAAGTCGCTCTATTACTGCCGCAGCGACAAGCTTCGCAAGGCAGACAAAGTCGGCCAAGTGGCCGTACGGCGCCGCATCGAGGACGAAATTGACCTTAAGGCCGTGGCGGACGATTCGACGTGTCTGGCCTGCGAGGGCTGATGCGGCGACTTTCGGAACAAACAACGAGGATAACGAAGTGACGCACAAAGCCAATGCCCTGAAACTTACCGGGGCGCGCAACTACTACAAGCCTTTTGCCTATCCGTGGGCGTACGACGCGTTTGTGCAGAGCGAGCAGATGCACTGGCTCTGGACCGAAGTCCCCATGATTGAGGACGTCAAGGACTACCAGAGCAAACTCACGGAAAGCGAGAAGGATTTTCTCACCAAGATTCTGCGGTTTTTCACGCAGGGCGACATTGACGTCTCGGGCGCCTATGTGACGACCTATCTGCCGCAGTTTCCGCAGCCCGAAATCCGCATGATGCTCTCGAGCTTTGCGGGGCGCGAGGCCGTGCACATTGCGGCGTACTCGCACCTCATTGAAACGCTCGGCATGCCCGAGACCGTCTATAACGAGTTCTTGCAGTACGAGGCGATGGCCAACAAGCACAACTATTTTGAAGAGTGCCTGTCGGACGCAGACCTCGCGGCGCAGATTGCGGCGTTTTCGGCCTTCACGGAAGGCATGCAGCTTTTTTCGAGCTTTGTGATGCTCCTTAATTTCACGCGCAACGGCACGATGAAGGGCATGGGGCAAATCATCGCCTGGTCGATTGCCGACGAAACGCTGCACACCGAGTCGATGACGCGCATTTTCCGCGAGTACATTAAGCAGAACCCGGAACTTTGGACGGATGATCTCAAGCGCCGCATCTACACGATTGCCGAAACCATGGTCGACCTGGAAGATCAGTTCATTGACCTTGCGTTCGGTGTGTCGGACATGAAGCGCCTCACGCGCGAAGAGGTCAAGGCCTATATCCGCTACATTGCCGACAGGCGCCTTATGGGCCTCGGCATGAAGGCGATTTTTAAAAGCACCAACAACCCCTTAAGTTGGGTCGACGCCATGCTCGGCGTCACGCACACCAACTTCTTTGAAAACAGGGTCGTTGACTACGCCAAGGGGGCGCTCACAGGCGACTGGGGCGACGTATGGGGCCGCGCGGGCGCAAAGTGATCCGCTAAATGAGGCGGGCGTTGCAGCGGGTAGAATACGGCGTCAACCTTTTGCAATTATCCCCTTATGCGTTCCATCGTCGCCATTCTTCCTGCCGCCGGTGTCGGCAGCCGCATGCTTGCCGACCGCCCCAAGCAGTACCTCGCGGTGGGCCCGGCAGGGGAATCCATGCTGGAAGTCACCGTCGCGAGTCTTGCGCGCGTTGCCCAAATCGAGCGCATCCTCGTGGCCGTGAGCCCCGAGGATCCCTTCATCGGGGCGCTTCACTTTCCCGCACGGGTATCGGTGCTGCCGACGGGAGGCGCGACGCGTGCCGAGACGGTCAATAACACCCTGGCTGCGCTAAAGAGCGCCTATCCCGCCGACACGCTGGTGCTGGTGCACGACGCTGCGCGTCCCCTTGTTGCAAAAGAGGACGTCGAGCGGCTCATCGAGGCAACACTCTCCATGACCGCAGACCACCCTTCGGGAGGGTGCGTGCTGGCAATGCCCGTTTCTGACACTGTCAAGCGCACGAACGCCGAGGGCGAATTGATCGAGGATATCGACCGCACAAGACTCGTTCGGGTGGCAACGCCCCAGTGCTTTCGGTTGGATGCCCTTACTTCGGCTCTTGCCGGCCGACCGAACGTCACGGACGAGTCAAGCGCCGTGCGTGCCGCGGGCGGACGCGTGCGAAGCATTCCCTCTTCGCCGATGAACTTCAAGGTAACGGTCCCGCAGGACAGGACTTTGGCCCGACTTTTATTAACCGCCTCAGAACTAGGAGAAAAGCGCATGCAGCTGCGCATTGGTTTGGGTTACGACAGCCACCGACTCGTCGAGGGCCGACCCTTTATTTTGGGGGGCGTGACAATCCCTCACACGCTCGGACTGGCAGGCCACAGCGACGCCGACGCGCTTTTGCACGCGATCACGGACGCGATTTTGGGCGCGGCCAACTGCGGCAATATCGGGATCCTCTTTCCCGACAACGATCCGGCCTTCAAAGGAGCCGACAGCGCCGTGCTCCTCAAAGAAGCATGGATGCGTGTGCGTGAGACGGGCAACTGGACAATCTCCAACATCGATTCCGTTGTCGTCGCGCAAAAGCCCAAGTTAAATCCCCATGTGGACGCCATGCGCGCGCGTATTGCCGAGATCCTCGGGATTGAAGCTTCGCAGGTGAGCGTCAAACCCAAAACCAATGAAAAGCTCGGCTACGAAGGCCGCGAAGAGGGCGTCACCGTGCACGCCACGGTACTTCTCGTAAAAAACTAAAAATCCATTCAAAGACACTGACTTATGGCGACCGAAAACAAAAAAGCCGTTCGTGAAGCGGCCACGCGTCTGCAGCAAAAACGCACCGAAGAACTTTTGGCCATCTACGCGGGGCCCATGACGGAAACCGAATTTGCTGCCGTGACGCGTCTTCTGAAAGCCCGCCGCGTACAGATCCCTGCTGAGCACGGTGAGGTGACCGAAGACCCGCAAGCCCATGTGCAGCGCGTCATCACGATTGAGGAACTGCAGCACGCCGAGATCGGGCGCGAAAAGCGCAGCGCCGGCATGGGCCCCCTTGAGTGGGTGAGTGTGGCGCTCGGCATCCTCGTTACCATCTTCGTCTGGCCGCGCAGCCCCTGGGTGGCGGCATTGATGGGCTTTGGCGTGGCGCTGGGCCTGTACGGCATCTGCACCTTCCTGCGGCGCTTCTGGCGCGAAATGGGCACCAAGCGAGGCAGGATCGAAGGCAAGGACGAACGCTGATTTGTCTTTCCTTTTGAGCCTCTGATGCCTGCGCCTTACCCATAAGCGGCTTATATCCCCGCCGTGAACGACGGGGCTTTACGCCGCTTATGGGTAAGCACTCAAAAAACCGTGAGGAAAGCCTGCCGCCTGCGGTTTAATGCTTTGCTTTTGCGCCCGGTCATCGGAACTTGCCGACAACCGGGCGAACAGGGAGGCCCATATTTGCGTCAGACGCCTTCCTGAAGTCGGAGAAGTTCCTCGAGTTCGGCCGCGGGCAGATCGCCGATCCAGGTTTCGCCCGTCGCCACCGTCATGTCCGCCAGGCCCCGTTTGGCTTCGAGCATGGCGTTGATTCGCTCTTCAAAGGTGCCCGCCGTCACAAAGCGGTACACGAGCACGTCGCGACGCTGTCCGATGCGGTAGGCTCGGTCCGTGGCCTGCGCTTCGACAGCCGGATTCCACCACAGGTCGTAGTGAATGACGCACGAGGCGGCGGTAAGGTTCAGGCCCGTGCCGCCCGCTTTGAGCGACACGATGAGAATCCCGACCGAGCGGTCCGTCTGAAAGCGGTCCACCATCTCCTGACGCTTTTTGACGGGCACGCCCCCGTGCAGAAAGTCCGCCTTTTCTCCCATGGCTTCTTCGATCCAGTGCTGCAACCGCTCGCCCATCTCACGGTACTGGGTAAAGATGAGCGTCTTGCGGTCGGAGTCGCGGCAGTTTTCAAGAATCTCAAAAAGCGCCGCCGCCTTGCCCGAGTCGGGGTGGGGGGCTTCTGTTTTGAGAAATTGCGAGGGCGAGTTGCAGATCTGCTTTAAGGCCGTGATGAGTTTCAAAACCGCTCCGCGGCGCGCCATGCGCGTCTCTTCAGCATCCTTGCCCTCGAGTTTGGCGATTTTCTTCATGAGCTTTTCGAGGGTGTCGCTGTAAAGAACGGCCTGCTCGGGCGTGAGCGTTGTAAAGCGATCAATCGTGAGGCGATCCGGAAGGTCGGCAATGATCGACTTGTCGGACTTCAAACGCCGCAGCATGAAGGGAGCCGTGAGGCGCTTAAAGGCCTGCGCGGCCCGCATGTCGTGGTTGGACTCGATGGGCGAAGCAAACGTGCGCACGAAATCCTCGGCTGAGCCCAAAAGCCCCGGCTGCACTGCCTGCAAAATCGACCAGTATTCCGAGAGCCTGTTTTCCACGGGGGTTCCGGACATGGCAATCACCTGTTTGACGCCGAGCGAGCGTACCGCCACGCTCTGAGCGGTGTCGGCGTTTTTAAGGGCCTGGGCTTCATCGAGCACCAAAAGGCGCCAGTGCCGGGAGGCGATGAGTTCGGCGTCGCGCCTTAATGTCCCGTAGGACGTGAGCACAACGTCGGGCAACGCTTCCTGGGGCGGCAGTTCGCGCTGGTTGCCGTGATAGACGCTCACGGTGAGGGAAGGCGAAAACTTTGCGATTTCTCGCGTCCAGTTGGTCAGAAGACTGGTGGGGACGACGGCAATCACGGAAGTTTGTTCGAGTTCTCCCTTTTCCTTGAGAAAAGTGAGCGCCGCAATCACCTGCAGGGTCTTGCCAAGCCCCATGTCGTCGGCAATAAGGGCTCCAAGGCCCAGCCGCAGGTTTTTGACGAGCCAGCTGTAGCCGCGCGCCTGATAGGGGCGAAGCGTCGCGGTGAGCGACGCAGGGGGCGTCATGTCGGGGATGTTGGAAAGGGCGGCAAGGCGCTCCTTGAGGTCGTCGGTCGCAAAGACGGGGACGCCTTCGTGTTCACCCGCAAGAACCGCACGCATACGCTCAAGGTACGTGGGCTGCGGCTGCTTATCGAGCGTCCTCGTGAGTTTGGCAAGCTCCTCGGGATCGATGAAGACATAGTCTTCACCCATGCGCACGATGCCGCCCGCGTGGCGCCGAAGCTCTTCGATGTCTTCGGGCGTAAGCGTCCGTCCGCCCAAAGCCGCCTCCCACACAAAGTGTCCGACGGCGTCGCGCCCCAAAAGGGACTTACTACCTGCGTCGGGATTCAGGCTCACCCGCCCCACGAGGGTCGGTCGCAGAATCCGCTTAAGCGACAGCGGGAGCGAGAGCGTAACGCCAAGCATCGTCAGAACCGGCGCCGTTTCAAACACAAAGTCTTTGAGTTCGCTTGAGGTGAGCGTCACGGGCTTGCCGCGGGTCTTTTGGATGCGCTCCAAAAGAGGGCAGGCTTCCACGAGGGTTGAGAGAACGTTTAAGGCCGCAAAGCGGTCGTTGGCAAAGCGCTCGTCGGTCAGAAGGCGCTTTAAAAGAACGGGGCGCGAAAGCGAATAGGGCCCGTCGACGCCCTTGCGGGCGAGGAGCCCGAAGTTGATTTTGACGCCGTCGGCGTGTGTTGCAGCGCTCACGGTCGGGCGCCAGGGGTGGGCGTCGGCAAGCAAAAACGCGCGAAAAGCGCGGGCGGCAAGGTTACCCAAAGCTCGGGCGGCGCCCGCCGTGATGCGCGCGACGTCTTCGTGTTGCGAAGCCAAAATGCGGCCCGGGTCTGTGGGTTTTTCGTCCCAGGCACGCAGGCTTTTGACGGCGGCGTTCGTCAGGGCCGTGAGCGCGGCCACAACGACCGCGCGGGCAAAGCCCGGGGCCTCCGGAGCAACAGGGAAAGCGTCGCCCGCCATCGAGACCGCCCAGGGCGCGATGCCGATGCTCAAATGATCAACCAACGCGCGTACCGAGGGTTCGCGCAGGGCGGGCAGCCACCAAAGGCGAACGGCCCCGTCTAAAGAAACAGGCGTGGGCGCGACGCAGGCATTCTGAAGTAGGAACCCGGCGACCACGGCCATCGTGCGAATGCACTCGGCTTCGGGCGGAAGGCGCCGCACCACAGTTTCGGGCAGAGCAATGAGGCGGCAGGCAACGGCAAGCGGAGCGGTTTCGGGATCAATGCGTACCCGAGCGCTGCGGCCGCGGGCAGAAGGAATGTGTTCTCGGAGCGCAATGACGGGATCGATGCCCGTGCCCATCGTCAGACACGGCACGAGATCCAGGGGCTGCAGTGCTTCGGGGGCATCGCGCACGACCGTGGCAAGGAGCCTGCGGGCATTGTCGGGGTTTTGCATGAGCAACGGGGCCTGGAAGGGCTTTTGTGCCGCCTGTGCCGCGCGGCGCACGAGACGCAGGATGAAGGCCTGAAACCCCGGGGGGTCGAGCGGGCGGAAACGCTCGGGCACGAGGCGCTCGAGCGTGGGCCGCATGTCCGCAAGACGCGTGTAGTCGACGCTTCTGAGCACTTGCAGCGCTTCGTCGTCCGAACGTTTTTCAGCCAAATCTCCGTCCCGGGAAATCTGCTGCCAAAACACATCAAGGGCAAGAGGCTGCGTCTGCACGGCTTCATCAAGGTTGACGCCGCGGCTTCTCAGTTCCTTTTTAAGGTCCACCCCGCGCGTTAAAAAGACCATGAAGGGATCGGCGTCGATCCTGTCAAGGAGCAGATAGAAAAGGGCCGCTAAGTGCTTGCAGAAGGCCGATGAGTCGGGGCAGCTGCACGAGGGGTGCAGGTCGCGCCAGCTGCGCGGGAAAAGTGCGATGCGGTGTTCGCGGCAGACGTCAAGAACTTCGCCGGGAAGCTCTCCGTCCAGAATGCGCGCAACGAGCGCACTGTCGTTGGAAAGGGCGTCGATGAGGCGCACTTTGTCCGCGGCGGGCAGAGGATCAAAACGAAACACCACTTCGTAGGGCACGTAGGCGCTGCCTTCGACCAGTGCTTCAAGTCTGAGTTTGTCGGCATCGAACTCGACGTTAAAGACCCGCCCTGCGTTGTAGTAGGTGCGCCCGCGCGCAAGGCGGTTGGCGTCGGGCACATATTCAAGCGCCTGCAGCCAGGCCTGTCCCCACCAGGTTTGTCCATATTTTCTGCGCGGTGCCATCTGCGGTCTTCCTTGATCGGTTGCAATGCGAGCATCTTAATGTTTTGGGGCGTCGCTCTAGTGCCCGTCGGTCGATTACAATCAATCGATGTCGGCCCGCAGATGCCGTCGACGCCTGCGAGCCTCGTTTCTTCTCCTTTTTCGGGAGCACACCATGACCATCGACAATGCCACTCTGCACGCCATGACCACGGACATCCTCACGGGAGCCAAGGCTTATGAAGCCACGCAGGCTGCAGAGGCACTCCAAGGGGCCGAACAGGCGGCCGCACGGGCTGCAGAAAACAGGCCCTCTTTTTTGCGCAAACTGATTCTCAGCATTTTGTCGCTCGGCATCTATGCGGCCGTTGAAAAACTCACGCACGATGATACCCCCGAGCAGGAGCGCAAAACCCAAGGCCGTCAAGTGGCCGAAACGCTCACCTCAATGTGGCGCGAACTGCAGCTCTTTACCGCACTCAGCGATGAAGACGCAAACGGCGTCGGACTCGGTGAGCACGGTGAACGTGAAGCGTATTTCGGGCGAGAGCGCGTACTCCTTGTCAAGGGACCGCAGGAGGGGGTGACGGCCTTTATCGCAGGTGCCGAAGAGGGCGTTGTTATCGAGGATCCCGGAGCCGTGATGCGCGGCATTGAAGACCTCATCGTGTCGCGGCCGGCGATGCGCGAATATTTTGATCCGGAATTCGTCAAC
This sequence comes from uncultured Sutterella sp., assembly GCA_945834535.1. Classification (GTDB taxonomy): domain Bacteria; phylum Pseudomonadota; class Gammaproteobacteria; order Burkholderiales; family Burkholderiaceae_F; genus Duodenibacillus. The sequence continues at coordinate 9,459 of CAMAHM010000049.1, forward strand.
CAGATTCTGCAGACGCACGATGCGGTTGCCGATATTGAAGCCAATCCTAGTGCCCCGGAGCCCGATCCGAATGCCGTGCAGGTTTAATGGCGGGGGTTGGGTATGAATCTTCCTTCCCAACGAATTGACGAACTCATCGGCCGCCTGTTGGAAAGCGGCCTCGGGATGTCTCAGGCCGAATGCTGCTTTGTTGAGCGCAAACTCGGTGTTCTGCTTGTGGACGCCTACATGCATGGCGTGTTGCGTCAGTCCGAAGGTGTGCGTCGGTTGGTTCAGCGCAACGCGCTCAACGTGCTCGACGCTTCGCTGGCCCGCGATCTTTACGTTGCGTTGGAAAAGGAAGCTGCGGCAATCGCATTGGGCAAAGGAAACGGCGCGTGTGCGGGGGAAAGTTTTTCCGGCGTGGCGCGCCCGCAGGGCATGGCTTTGGCTGATCTTGCCGCCATGGCGGGGGTTGGAGACATTCCGACGGCAGCAGGAGAGTCTTTGCCATCCTCGGCATCGTTAAAAACAGTGCTTGCCGACAAACTCTCCGCAGTCTACGCAGCTGAAACGCAGGCGTTGGAGGAAATCGGTCAACGGGGGGCTGCCAACGCGCCCGACGCGGTGATGCAGGGCGAGCGCACGATCAACGCGCAGGCCAAGAGCGTGCGTACCCTTTTGGCGGGGGCCCGCAGCATCGTGCTGCAGGCTCTCAATGAAGCGCTTTTCGCGTCGGGCCTCACGGTGGTGGAATTTCAGGCTGAGCATATCGCTGCCCTCGATGAAAAACACCTCGTGCTGCTTGCTGACACCGCTGCCGTGCTTTTAACGGAGCACGAGCGCCGGGGACTGCTTGAGCGCCTTGCAGGAGTCTGGGCGGTCGGCGGGCAGAATGATGCTCGAGCCGTGTTGACGGATGCACCTTCCTTGACGGCACTTTTGGGAAGTGCCCAAAGCGTTCTTTCCGATATCGAGTCGGTTTACGGACAGATCACGGAAGTGCGCCGTCGGTTGGTGACGCCTTATCTCACGGAACTTGCGCCCCCTCAACGCAGCCTCGTCAGTAACGCACTCAAATCGGCTGATGCGTTTGTGCCGACGACGGCGGGGATGTGTCTCACGGCACTTTTGCGCCAAAACGCGCACAGCGGTCGACTCGGGCTTGATCCCCATGCGGACGTTCTCTGTACGCGTGTCGATGCGCCGGGAACCATTCCTGATTTTTCAATGGCGGTCTGAGGGGTTGCCGAATTTGCCTTTACCCATAAGCGGCGTAAAGCCCCGTCGTTCACGGCGGGGATATAAGCCGCGT
>CAMAHM010000050.1 GCA_945834535.1 uncultured Sutterella sp.
TGGCCTCATGGATATGCCAGTTGTTTCTGCAACCCGGCTCGAACGTGACGTTCCAAACACCCACGCCCATGACGGCGAGCTTGGCAAGGTAGCTCTTGCCGATAAAGTACTTCGCGTACGCCGTATTGGGCTCGCCGATGGGAAAAACCATCTGCGACTGATGCAGGGAGCGTGCGTCGGCGGCAACTGCGGCGTCGCTCTTCCACACCTCCTTGGCCATCGTGAAGGCCGCCCAGGCCTTGGGCCAGCCCGCATAGAAGGCCGCGTGCGTGAGAATTTCCGCAATCTCACTGCGGCTCACGCCGTGCTTTCTCGCCGTTTCCAAGTGGTAGCGAAAGCTCGAATCCACCAGGCCCTGACTCATGAGGGCAACGACCGTTACGACGGAACGATCGCGCAGCGACAACACATCGTTTCTGGACCACACCTCCCCGAAAAGAACATCATCGTTGAGACGGGCAAAGGTGGGCGCGAAGTCCCCGAGTCGCGTACGACCGGCCGTTTGTTTGATGGGCACGGCAACGCCTCCGTGTGTTGTTGAACCAACGAAAGAAGAGGCTTTGTTTGACACGGGTTCCGCCGCTGCAGCGGGCGTCAGCAGACCGATCGACGTCGATGCCCCTAAAAGGCTTCCGGCGGAAAGAAGCGTGCGGCGATTGATCGTGGAAGAAGCAGACATAGAACTATCCTTTCAAAAAGAAGAAACACACAGCAGGCAACCGCAAGACCTGTTGCCGCAAAGGTTAAAACCGAGCCAAATCTATGTCCAATTCGAATAAAGCATGATTTTTTATGCTTTTTACGCATGGTGCATTCCTGCCGCCCGAGACTTCGCCCTCTTCTTCCCGGCGATCGGAAACGATCGCCGATGCTCAGGATTTCCGATCCTTCATCACAGGTCAACAGATTGAAATTTCTCATGTTTTAAATTTTCTTGTCTTAATTTTCTCCATTCTCTCCCCATCTGTCTCATACCGCCTGTTTTATCCGCAGTCGGCCGTTGGCTTAGTTTCCGACGGTGCGGCTGCCCCAAGCATGCCGATAGGCCGATTCCGGTGCGCGGCGTTTGCCGATCCGCCTCACTCGGGGGCATAATTTCTCGAGATTGAAACGGACTTTGGTGATTGGCCGTGACCCACAGCGGTCAAAACAGTCACCGTCACAAACCTCCCCTCGCGGGCGTTTGCCCGCGCGGATGCGCGTTGTGATTCCGACACCCTCTTTGCCCAGGCAAGGCGGGCGTTCGGGAGCGCACGCTCGTATGGCTCAGGGAGGACGCCCGTCTGAGGGGTTTTTACCTTTCAGAAGGAGCTATCCATGAGCATGCAGTTCACAACCCGCATCCCGGCCCGAACCTTCGGTTTTGAATCCGACAAAACGGTCCTGGGATTTCTTGCACACACCGCTGCGCGTCCCAAAATGGCGCGTACGGTCCCCGTCGATCCGGACCACGTCTTCGACGTTCGCTTTTTCGAGCGTCTGCGACTGTGGTGGGAATGGCACGACACCCGCTCGCCGCTTTTTATCAGCGGCCCGTCGGGTTGCGGCAAAACGTCCACTGTGATGCAGTTTCTTGCCCGCGTCAACGCGCCCGTGATTTCGATCACCTGCCGCCGACGCATGGACAAGAGCGACTTCATCGGTCAATGGGGGATGCAGGAAGGAAAGTTTCAGTGGTTCGACGGTCCCGCGAGCGTTGCCTGGCGCTACGGGTGCGTTCTCGTCATCAACGAGTTCAGTCTGGCGCCGCCCGAAATCTGGGTGGCCCTCAACGACCTCTTTGAAGGCGATGCGCTCACCAACGCGCGCCGCGGCGAAGTCATCCCCCGTCACCCCAACGCACGCATCATCATCACGGACAACATCCGCTGCTGCGATCCGCAGTCTGCGATGGCCTACCGTGACCGACACGTGCAGGATCCGTCCTCGGCAGAGCGCTTTTGGCATCTGACGGCCGACTGGATCGATGCCGACGCTGAAAAACGGCTTCTCACGCGCCGCGCTCTGGCGGTGCGTGCGACGCCCGATTTTGACGTCGCACCGTGGGTGGATGCGGCAGCTGCGCTTGCCGCGCACACGCGCTCAGCCGAGGGCGTGCGCATCAGCAACAGCAAACGCGTGCCGGCGCTTTCAACGCGCGTTCTCATTCGGCTTGTCGAAATCATCGTGCGCACCCTTTCCGAAGGCAGTCCCTGCAAGGATGTGCTCAAAGACGCCCTGGACCTTGCGATTGCGCAGGCCCTAAGCGTCGATGCAGCCGCCGCCCTGCAGGAGATGGCGCATTTTGATTTTGCTTCGGCCGCCGCGAACGCTTCCAAAAAGCGCTCCCGCTGACACACCTTCCCCGTTCCCCGGTGCAGGGCTCTTCGCCCCGCGCTTCGTTTTTTTCCCGCTTTCCGACCGACTCGAGGACCTCGCTGATGCGTGCAGGTGCCCGCAGCTCGTTTGCGCCCTTTTTGGGCCGTCGGAAAGCTGACACAGAAGGAGTCCTGACGTGTCTCGTTTCCCCGCCCAAAAGAGTCCTGCGCGCTGGAGCCAGACGTCGCTTGTGCTCACGCCCGCCGAGGATCGCCCGTGCGCGAGTTCCCCGGCCGAGCCGCCCGCGGCAAGTACGCCCCCCGTTGAAGAGCCGCCCGAGGCGCCGCCCGCTTTGGAGCGCGCGCCCTACATGAGCATCGCCTTCGACGTGGAGCGTCGCCGCACGAGAGCAGCCAAGAACAACGCCTGAAATCCGCGAGGTTTGTGCGCCCGCCGTCGTCCGTGTCTTTCCCGCCCCACCACGGGCGCCAAAGAGCGGACGGCGGGAGCGCTTTTTCCCGTTTTTCGACGCCCCTTTGGGCCTACCCCCCGTCATGATTTTTGAGCGACTGCTGACACTGTTTTCGGGTCCCTGCGAGCCCGAAGAAATCCCTCGGGAAAAAACGTCCCCCCGGGGAGTACTTGCCTGCACGCTCGAGGGGCGCTCGATTGACGAGAGGCTTCTTATGGCAGGCGTCAGCCAAAAGGACAGAGACGTCTTTGCCCGCTTTGCCGAGAGACTTTTTGAGCACCCCTCGGCGGCGGCGCACCGGGAGTCGCTTTTGCCGCAGGCGGTGTTTGCCCTTGAAAAGCGCATGCGCTCGGGCTTTTTTGCCGGACTTGAGATCGAACATCGTCTGGCTCTTGTGGTGCTGAGCCTGGAAACCAACTTTTCGTTGCAGGAAGCTTGCTGCCTGACGGCGGCCGTCGGGCGCCTGTTGACGCACCCCAAGGCACGGGCCGTGTGGCGCACGGGCGTGTCGTTTTTGTCGGGCTCGGCGCGCAGCTACGGGCCCCTTCCCGACTCTTTGCCGCGCGCACGTCTGGCGCAGGAACTTTTGGAGCATTGCCCCCGCTCAGGGAGTGCGGCTCTTACTTTGCATCTGGCGCTTCTTGCGTCCCCGGTGTGCGTGCTTGTACGCGCGCTTCGCGTCACGCCCGAGGCGCTCTACATTGTCGAGCCCGCCGTCCGGGGTCTTGCGGGCAAGGAGGGGGCTTTGCTTTTAAACGCAACAGTTCGTGCCGAGCGCCCTCTTTTTGTTCCCGTCTGGCTCACCGATCCGTTGAGCGCCTCTTGCGACGCGCACACCCTGCCCAACGTACGGGCCCTGCGCGCTCCCAACGCTTGGGCGCGGGCCTTTCTTGACTCGCTCTCAAGTGCCGATCGCAGCGCCCTGCCCGCGTTCGAGACGCTTCTTCACATTCCCCTCGAAGGGCCCTCACCGACGCTCACGCTGTGGGTGCTCGGGCGCGCATTTTGTCTCACGCACCCCGTCAGTGCTCTGGCTCGCCTGCTTCGCGAGGCCTTTGACCGCATCGCCGACGAGACGGCGCGCAATCCGGCTCTGGAGCGCTTTTTCTTTTTCGACGATCCCGACCCCGTTGTGGACGCATCTCTTGCCGAGTGCCTTTTTACGGGGATTTTTCTTCCGCTCGAATACATGGATCTTTCGCCCGTTTTGTGGCTTGACACTCTTGTGGCGCAAGGCGCTGTGGTCGATCCTGCGCCCTTGACCCGCAAAGGCCTCTCCGAAGCCCTGGGCTCGCTCGCCGTGGCTCCGGTCGAGGAGTCGGGTCCGCATCGGCAGTTTCCCGCCGGTCTGCCCGTGGGCGAAGCGCCGCACCCGCTGGCAGTGCTGCGCTACTGCGCCGTCACCGAGCGGCCCGTCTGGGGAGTCGTGCTCGTTGTTCAAAAGCCCGGGCCCCGACCGAGCCCCTCGGCCGATGACGAACTCAGGCGCAAACTCCGCTGTCTGTCGCTTGCCCGAGCCTTTGAATACAACACTCACACGAGCGCGCAGCTTGCCTGCCGGCGCGAATTTGCGCTGCAAAAGGAGCGCGCATTAAGGCTCCCCACGCTCACCCGCGGCCTGACCGACGAGGCACTCGAAGTGCTCGATCCCATTCTCACGGTGCGCGAACGAGAGCGATTGTCGCGTGCTTCGTTCGGCGAAATTCTGCTTGAGAGCCTTCTTGCGGCAAGGCGCGGCGAAGAGCACGCCACCGACGCCTCAACCCAAGCCCTGCTGCGCGCTTTTTCGCGCGACGCCCGCCGTCCCATCGTCTGCAAACCCCGCGGGCAGCGCCGCACCCCACCCCAAAAGAAAGCCAAACCCAAGGAAAAACAACATGATGCATGATCGCCGCTCCAACGCCACCGGCACAAGCGCCGGCATTCTTGCCGCCACCTGGCGCCCTGCCTACGAATGCCTTCCGGCACTCGTCTGGACGCTCACGGGCATCGTCATCGTTTTAACGGGCGCTCGTTGGGAAGCGTCTCTACTTGTCGCCGCCCCCGCTTTTTCGATGGCCCTGCTGCGCTTTCTGGCGGCAGCCCGCGTGCTGCGAGAGCGCTCGGCTCTGGCGGGGAGCGCCATCACATTCGTCGCTCCCGCAGCCCTTGAAAAGCGCCTTGCCTCGGCTGCCGGCCGCGACGCCGTTTGGTTCGGCACAGGCTTTGACTGGCAGCCCGAACACGCGCAAAAACTCTATGAGCTCAGCAAAATCGACGTCTCCCGCCTTGTGCCCCGCGCCTGGGTGCGGCGGCTTGTGGGGTGCGGTGCGGGCAAGGATCCCGAAGCGATCGGTCTGGCGGCTTTGGACGGGATCGAAAAAAGAAAGCGCGACCTTTGGGTAACGGAAAAGACCCTTGAAGGCGGCACCCTCATCGTGGGCACCACGCAGGCGGGCAAAGGCGTTCTTCTCTCGCTTCTTGTCACGCAGGCCGTGATGCGCGGCGACACGGTGATCGTGATCGACCCCAAAAACAGCGCGCGCCTCAAAGACGCCGTGACCGTTGCCGCCCGACGAGCCGGACGCTCCAAGCCTTTTTTCTTTTACCCGGGGGCGGCAGGCGACATTCGCATCAATCCCCTTGCGCAGTTTGAGCGCGCCACGGAGTTGGCCTCACGCATCACGGGCGTCATGCACGAAGACGGCCCCTTCACGGCCTTTGCCTGGTCGGCCGTGCACACTGCCTGCGCGCTTTTGGCGGCCTGCGGCAAGACGCCGACGATTGCCCTTGTACGCGACACGCTCACGGGAGGCCTGGAAGAGCAACTTCTTCAGGCCATGCGGCGAACCTGGTCGCCGCAGGCCGTGGACATGGCTCTTGCCGATGCGCACGATCGGGGCCAAACCGGACGCAGCGCCGTAGCGGCCGTTTATGAAGACTGGCGCAAGGCGGGCAACGCCCACGAAGCCGTCACGGGAGCCTACAACGTGCTCACGCACGATCCGGTGCACTACGCCAAGATCACCGCCAGCCTGATGCCCGTTCTCGATATGCTGAGTTCCGGCTCGCTCCGTCAGGCCCTCTCGCCCAACGACGACGACAAGGACGTACGGCCGCAGTCAACACTCTCGCAACTCATTGACGCCAATGCCGTTTTGTATGTGTGCCTCAACTCTCTGCCCGACCCGACGGTGGCCTCGGCCATCGGTTCCATTCTTCTAGCCGATCTCGCCGGCTGCGCCGGGCAGCGCTACAACGACACCGCAAAGTCGCGCCACCGCGTGAGCCTTTTTGTCGACGAGTGCTCGAACGTCATCAACCGCGCCCTCATCGAAATTCTCAATAAAGGGGCCGAATCGGGCATTCGCACCACCTGCGCCATGCAGACGGTGAGCGATCTGGCGGCGCGCCTCGGGAGCAACGAAGAAGCCCGCATGGCGCTGGGCAACTTCAATTCCCTCATCTGTCTGCGCACCAAAGACCGCGTCACGCAGGATTTTGTCGCCGAGACGTTCGGTCAGACCTACATCGCCACCTCCGGCGCTTCGGTCAGTTCCGGTGCCGCCCCCGATCGCCCCGGCGAATTTACGGCGAGCTTTACCGAAGTCGTCGCCTCGGACCGCCAGGCCCTCATTCCCACCGACATGCTCGGCAAGCTCCCCAACTGCGAGTTTTTCGCCTCGCTTGCGGGCGGGCGCCTTGTCAAAGGTCGCGTCCCCATCCTTGACCTTTCGGGAGAAAAATCGTGACCCGATCCCCGGCAGTTTCAGCGGGTACGCTGCTGCGCGCCGCACTCGTCCTTGCTCTTGTCTGGACCGCGACGGCGCTCCTGACGTCCCCGCAGCAGGCCCTTGACATGCTCTCGCAAGAATCGCGGGCCTGCCTCAGTCTGTGTCGGGACACGCCACGCTTCTCAGCGCCCGAGGTCGACTTTTCTGCTGCAGAGAGCGCCGCACGGGGGATTTGGGAGGCGTTCGACACGGACGATCCCGTCCTTGGGCAGGCAACTCGGGAAGCTGCCGCAGGCGTTGAGTCCGCGCTCGCCCCCGTTGCCCGATGGGGCCGCGAGCGGCTCTTTACGGTTCGGGTCCTGTGGGTGACGGCCTGCGTGCGCCTGCACACGCTCCTTTGCGTGGGCCTGCCCGTCCTTTTCCTGGCGCTTGCCTGGTGGGTGGACTGCCTTGCAATGCGCCGGGTCGACCGCTCAAAGCTTTCCGGGCTCTCGCCCGTGGCGGGAGCCGCGGCGCTGCACACATTTTTTACGGGACTTTTCTTTGTTCCGATCCTGCTCTTTCTTCCCTGGCAGGGCGCGCTTTCGGGCACGCTCGCTGCGGCAGTGCTTGCAGCCTTGGCTTTGGGACTGTGGCTGAGAACCTTTCATCGCTTTTTTTGAGCATGACCGGCCGGAGCGAGCCCGCACTCGCATCGACTCGAGCGCCGTCTCAATGTCAAAAATGCCTTCTTTGGGACAACGGCAGTCAGGCAAGCCGCTGACGAGGTCATGATGTCTGGATCGACGTCAGGCCTTGCAAAGAGCTCCCATGCAACGGACGAAGACTCTGAGAAAGCACCGTTTTGTCGAGCCTAAAGGTCGGATTTCGCGCAGCAAAAAGGTATAGTTAAAACTGTCCTTTCTGATCCTCTGAGGAGGCATTTTTATGCCCGAAATCTCTGACATCAGCATCCCGCCCGTCGTCGCGCAAAACGCCCAGCCCGTTGAGCGCGCCGAGAACGCTCAGGCCCCGGCCGAACTCGCGGGCGCCCGTCCCTCGCGCGCCGCCGTGGCCGGCCGCGTCGTGCTCGGCATCTTCACGCTCGGCATTTCCGAGGGGATTCGTGCGATTGTTCGCGCCTGCCGCTCCGGCCAAAGTGCGCCCGCCCGCGCCCCCCGTCAGGCTGTCCCCGAGGCCGCGCCCACGGTCGACGCCCTCAACCACGCCATGGCCGAGCAAATCAGGTCCCCGGAAAACAATACGGCCGTTCGCCTTGCCATCCTTGAAGGACTCGGCGTTTACGCCGAAGCCTTCGGTGCGGATTTTGCACAAAACGGCCTTGATGAGGTCCCCTTCAAAAACGACCTCATCCGCAGTCTGGGACAATCCGTCGGTGAATCGACCGAGGCCGTCACGCCCGAACGCCTTCGCTCCCTCGCGCAGGAAACAGCAGGCCCCATGGTCGGCCGCATGCTGCTCGAGAAAGCCGTACAGGACTGTTGCCGCGCCGTCGGCTTTCATGACGCGGCGGTCATCAGAAATTTGCCCAATACCCTGCTTTGGAAGTTTCCCGACCTCAGGGCGGAAATTGAGGCATGTCGCGATCTGCCCTCCGCAAGAGCCGCCGTGGATGCCCACCTCGCCGAGATCCGCAACTATGTCGACCTGCGGCATGAACTCACCTGCGCCGAAGAAGAGGCCACGCAGCGGGTCTATCAGGGTGTCGCGCGCAACACGGGGCTTGATGAAGGCGCCGTCCGTGACACCCTGTCCGTCAAAAAACTCCTCAATCGTCTGACTGTGCTCAAGCAGTCCATCTCTTCGGGTGAAAGGCCGCTTCGGGGTGAAGCCCTGAAGGACGCCTTCCGCGCTGCCGCCGATCGATTCATTCAGGAAAAGACGCAGCTCTTCAGGACGGCCGGCGAACTTGATCTCAGTGCTGCGCTCAAACTTTCCTGGCAGCACCGCGCCCTGTCGGAATCGACGCTGAGCAAAGGAGACATCTATGAGGTCTGCCACAGGGTCGCGCAGACCGTACCGACCGACAATCTCACGGCAGCGCTTCGCACTCCCGACGAATTCAGCACGCAGGATCTCGCAGGCCTTGTCATCACCCTCGGCGCCCGCCTGCAGGATCAGCTCATTCAGGCGCTCGGCATTGAGGCTTGGGACGAACTCGGCGGCGACGGTCAGGGCGACATGCGCTTTTATTCGGCGCAGGCCGTGATCGATGCCAACCCCGAGCTGCGGGAACTGCTGACGCAACACCCCGACACAGCCAATGCGATCAACCGCATTCTCCAGGAGCGGATCGCTTCAGGCATGAGCATCGGCAGGGTCGATGCGCGTCATGCCTCGGAGGTGCTGCAGAGCACCACGCTCACAACGTCTTCGATGTCCGGCCAAATGTTGCTGATGGCGGCAACCACCGCCGCCTCGCCCAACAAGGACCTCCTCGCAGGCATCGAGTCCGGCAATCTGCCGCTGATGCATGCCGACTCCCTGCATCGGGTCGTCGCCGACCTCAAAGCACGCTTTGCGGGGGCTCTGCCCGAAGGCGGGCTCGATAAGCTTATGAAGCTGCGCTCACCCGCGTCCGACAAAACACTCGCCCAAGTGCTCAAAGAGACCATTGCCGCGAGCCCGGATGCGGTCACGCCCGCAACCGTGGAGCGCCTGGCACAGGACCATCTGCACAGCGTCGCCGCGCACGCTGCGTTCCGAGGACTGCTTCGCTCGGTGGCCGAAACGGCACATCTGCAGCACGACGACACGCAGGTGAGCGTCGTGGCCAGACAGCTCCGAGAGCGCCATCCCGAGCTTGCCGACGGCATTCGACAGGCGGCTGATACCCAGGCCCTGTCCGCATTGCTCCGCGATCTTCCCGAAGCGCGTGAACTTCTGCGGGTGCGGCACGACATCATGACGGCATGGGACGCCGGCTACCGCGACGTGTATGCCCGCATGGCGGCCCTCACCGGTACTTCCGTTGAAGCGATGCACAAGCAGCTCAACATCAGGAAAATCGATCAGGGCGGCAAATTCGGCATTCTCCGAAAGGAAATCACGGACGTCTGCTCCGACAGAACCGCGCCGATTCCGTCGAGCGAGGAAATCGGCCGCCGCTTTGCCGCCATCGTCGAGAGCTTCGTCAGCTCCAAAACCGGCCTCTGGCAGTCGATCGACACGCTTCATTTGCCGCCCGCCGTGGCCGAGGCCTGGAAAAGCGAAATCATCACCAATACGTCGATGAGCAACCCGAATTTCCTTGTCCATTGCGCCGCCGTCGGCCGACAAATACAGCCCGGCGGCCTCGCCCGGGACCTCAGTGCGTCCACCGTCAAAGACGAAAATCTGCTCGCGCTGTTTGCCTCCGTCGCCAAACAGCAGAACGAGATTCCGCATACGCTCTTCGGCGAAGAAGTCTTGAGCCGTCTCGACAGTGACGAACTCGGCACGCTCGGTCGGCTCGGCCGTCAGCTCTTCGTTGCCGAACATCCCGATCTGCGGGCTGCCGTGCAGGCGCATTCGGACAAGGTGGAGCGGGTTCGGAATCTGGCCGAGCGGTCCGCCTATCAGGAACAGAGGACTGCGGCTGAGATTGCGAATGACAATTCACCCGAAATGGCCGCGCATCTGCGAGCCTACGGCGACTACATTGGCGTCTGCAAGCTCATTGATGAGCTCAAAGTCAGTCTCGACTAACCCGGAGCCGGGATCACACGGATCCCGGCAACACTTCTGACCGATTTTTGTTTCAAAGGATGCACCATGCTGCCTGAACAACTTGTCGCCGAACTCGGAACGACGCTCGCAATCAACCTCAGCCTGAGCGATCAGGGCACCTGCCGCGTCGTCTTCGACGAAGACGAGGTGGATTTTGAAAAGTCCGGCAATGCGCTTTTCGTCATGGCGGACATCGCCTCGGCCTGCGGACGCGAAGATGCCTACGGACGGCTTCTCACCGCCAATTGTCTCGGAAATGAAACGGGGGGCGCCGTGATTTCCCTTGATGCTGCTCGAGAAGTCTTCGTGCTGCACACCGTCTGCGAAGAAGGCACTTCATACCCGGCTTTCGAAGCCAAACTGACCCTTTTTGTCAAAGCGCTGCGTTATTGGAAAGCATGGCTGGCT
>CAMAHM010000051.1 GCA_945834535.1 uncultured Sutterella sp.
GTCAGTGGACATGCCCGCACTGTGGTGCGGTGCATGACCGTGACGTGAATGCGGCCCGCAACATTCTTGCGGAAGCGCTTCGCATTGCTGACAGAGTAGTAACGGGTGGGACGATCATCCGTCAAGGAGAGCCGGAGTTAGACCGACGAAAGTCGGCATCCGGCGTTTGATCCAAGAATCCTCAGCCTTTAGGCTGGGGAGTACGTCAAACTTCGTTTTAAATCAAGGCCCCGCACCCCGTGGTTTGCCCGAAGATTCGGGATCTTGACTTCACCGCTTCTTTTTGAGTTTTTGGACTTTCCGAGTTTTATGCCACTGACCACTTCGAAAATGCGCAAGGCGATCGGCGAACGTCTCACGAGCGAGCGTGAACGTCTGGGCTTTACGCAGCGACAGATCGCACAGCTTCTCGGCGTGACCGAAGACGCGTACGCGGCCCAAGAAGCCGGGCGCGACGACCCGGGCCTGTTCAGCCTTCCCAAGCTGCATGCCACGGGCTTTGATGTGATGTTCATCATCTCGGGTGAACGGTTTCGTCCGGTGCCCGAGGAAAGTGAGTTGCTGCGGCGCTTTCGCGAGCTCTCGCTTAAAGGCCGCAATTCGATCTTCATGACGCTCGACGCCTTAGAGCGCCTTGCTCCCAACCTCAAGAGCCGCCTCAAGGCCGTCTCGGCCAAGATTCAGTCGCCCCGCTGATGCATTCGGCGTGCGCTGATTTGGGCGCCGTCAGGCCAAATCAGCGCAATAATCGACACAATTTAAAGACCAATTTAAATTAGCGGCCTTCGCAGACGCCTCACGCCTCTTTTGTATCGGTGTCTTGCCGCCGTCGGCGTTTGGTCACGCCTGCTTGCATTAAGAAATATTTGGAGACATTTATCCTCTGCTTACCTCCTACAATCGGGTGAGTTTTCTCCTCAAGGATTCCTTCTCAAGGTCTGTTCGCGCTTTTGCGCGGGCAGCCTTTTTTCTTATTTTCCGCCCTCGACGCCCTGCGCCATTGACTGCCTGAGATCGGCCTGTGCGGTTCCGTTGGCTTTTTAGGCTCATGCTCAACGCTTTGTCCGCGCGACTTCGCCGCTATCGCTCGCTTCTTGCGCGCCGCTCTTATCGAAGCGGTACGCAGCGCTTCACCGATGCCCTCAATCTCATCGCTCTGGCACTTCTTTGGACACTGCTGCCGCTTGAATCGCCCTTTTGGCGCAGCGTTCGGCGCCGCAAACGCGCGCTTTTTCCCCACGTCAATTTTGATGCGCCGACTCCGGCCGACTGGATTCGTCTGCCGCTGCAGGCCCTCTTTCTTGTCTTTGTGCATGCGGGCCATGTCGGTAAGAGCAACCCCGTGCTGCGCGCGGTGCGCTCGTTTCTTGCCGCCCTCACTAGATGCGGGGAAGCCGTCGGCCGCTTCGGGGAAGCGCTCATTGCCCGCACGGGAATCCACGCCGCCCCCCGCTCGCCCTCGGTCAACACACGTGCGCGCAAAGCCTCCCGCTATCTGACCCGCATCACGCTCGCGGGGGCTGCCGCCCTGGCGCTTCTTGCCATCACGCAGCCCTTTGACTTAAAAGGACAAATCATCTTTTTGTCGGTCATGCTCGCTTCGGCGTGGGTGTTTACGCACGTGCGCTCGCGCATCACGCTCATGGTGCTCTTTGTGATCAGCGTGACCGTTTCGGGACGCTATCTGTGGTGGCGCTGCACGGGGACCATTCGGGCGACGGGCTTTTGGGAGCTCACGTTCAGTCTCCTTTTACTCGGCGCCGAAATCTATGCCTTCATCGTCATGGTTCTGGGCTACTTTCAGGTCTGCTGGGTGCTCGATCGTCGTCCCGTTCCCTTGCCCGAGGACCGGGCGCTGTGGCCGCATGTCGACATTTTCATTCCCACCTACAACGAGTCGCTCGAAGTCATCGAGCCGACGGTCTTTGCCGCCGTCAACCTCGACTGGCCCACGGAGAAACTGCATGTGCATCTTCTGGACGACGGCTCGCGCCCCGCGCTTGAAGCCTTCGCGGCATCCGTTCCGGGGCCCGTTGGCGTGCACTACATCAAGCGTCGCGAGCACAACCACGCCAAAGCGGGCAACATCAACCACGCCATGTCGCTTACCCAGGGCGAATACATCGTCATTTTCGACTGCGACCACGTGCCTTCGTGCGACTTTCTGACGAAAACCGTCGGCTGGCTTGTGGCCGACCCGCGCATTGCGCTCGTGCAGACGCCCCACCACTTCTACTCGCCCGATCCGTTTGAAAAGAATCTGCACCTTGAAAAGGCGATGCCGATCGAAAACGCCCTTTTCCACGATTTCATCCAAAAGGGCAACGACACCTGGAACGCCGTCATGTTCTGCGGCTCGAGCGCCGTCATGCGTCGCAAGGCGCTCGACGAAGTCGGAGGCATTGCCGTTGAAACGGTGACCGAAGACGCGCACACGTCCTTAAAGCTCAACCGCCGGGGCTGGAAATCGGCCTTTATCGCAACGCCCCTTGCAAGCGGCCTTTCGACCGAGTCGCTGCGCTCGCACGTCGGACAGCGCATCCGCTGGGCCCGGGGCATGATTCAGATTCTGCGCCTCGACAATCCCCTTTTGGGCCGAGGACTCACACTTGCCCAACGCCTGTGCTTTTTCAACGCCATGCTGCATTTTCTGCACGGCCTGCCGCGGCTCATCTTTCTTTTGGCGCCTCTGCCCTACATGCTGGCCGGCATTCACGTCATCTACGCCACGGCCGCCTCGATTTTTGCCTACGTACTGCCGCACATGGTGCATGCTGCCATGACCAATCACAAACTGCAGCGCGGCTATCGGTTCCCCTTTCTGGGCGGCGTTTATGAGGCGGTGCTTTCGTGGTACATCCTGCTGCCCACCACCGTGGCCCTCATTTTTCCTCACAAGGGCAAATTCAACGTGACCGACAAAGGTGTGTCGATTGCGTCCAAATACGTCGACTGGGGCATTGCCTGCCCGATTCTCGTACTGATTGCCCTCAACGCTGCGGCCCTTGCAGTGGGGCTTGTGCGCGCGGTCGCCTCCCCCGACCCGCAGGTGACGAGTCTTGTCTTTAACCTCGGCTGGGTGCTCTTTAATCTTGTGACGCTCGGCGCAGCCTTTGCCGTCGCCGTCGAGGACGTGCAAAAGCACCGTCTGCCGCGCGTCGCGCTTGCCGCCGATGTGATGGTGCGCGCGGGCTGCCGACTGTGGCGGGCGCGCTCGATCGAATACGCGCAGGACGCGCTGCGCCTTAAGCTCTCGGAAGATTCCCCCGAAGCGCCCGCCGTCGGCCAAAGCGCCGAGTTCTGCATGCAGGTGCGCGGGACTTCCTACAGCTTTGCCGCACGCGTTGCGCTGGTTGCAGGGCGCGAGCTCGAGCTCGCGCCCATACTTTCGGACCTCTCTCAGAAAATCGCCTGGAACCGCGTCACCTTCTCGCGCCCGGGGATGTGGGCCGAGCCCCTCCCGGGGCAGTGCGACGATCGCCTCAGCACGGGCCTAAAGCGCCTCGCAGGCTTTGCGGCCTACGGCTACGGCGCCATGCTCACCCATATGCCCGGCCGCGCCGGGCGCCTTCTTCGCTTCATCCTCAGTCTGCTGCCGCGTATGCCGCAAGCCTCAGGCAGCACCTCCTCAAGAGTTTCCGCATGACCGACTTTGTACGTTCCCCGCACGTTTCGTGGCAGAGCACCGCACTGGCGCTCTTTTTTGCCGTTTCAAGCACTTTGTCGCCCTTTTGGAGCAGCGCGCAGGCCGCTGCGGCACCGACGGCGGCACTGCGCTCGGACGGAGCTGCCGCCGTCGAGCGCACGCTCGCACTTTTTGACCTTGCCGCGGGCGGTCGGCCGCAGAGCGTACGCCTGACGGGCCTTGCGCCTTCGCAGACCTTTGAGTTCGGCGTGCGGCGCGACGAAGTCATCTCGTCGGCCCGAGTGCATCTCGTATGGACAAGCTCGCCCTCGCTTGTAGCCGGCAAAAGCCAGCTCAACGCCTATCTGAACGGTCGCCTTGTCAAAAGTATTCCCCTTGAAGCGTCATCCATCGGACAGACGACGGCGCTTGACGTTGATCTGACCGGCGCCCCCCTGCAGCCCGCAGGCAATCGACTGCGGCTTGAGTTGATCGGTCACTATCAGACGGTATGCGAAAACGACACCCACTCTTCCCTTTGGCTTGAGGTCACGGACGACAGCACGCTTACGCTCGCGGGCGAGAGCGTGCGCATCGCCAACGACCTTTCCGTGCTGCCCGCCCCCTTTGTCGATGCGGCTGACCCGCAGGCTGCCGTTGTTCCGATGGTGTTTGCCGCCTCTCCTGACGAAGACACGCGCACAGCTGCCGCCATTACCGCCGGAGCCGTGGGCGCAGTTTCCGCCTGGAAGGGAAGCCGCTTTCCCGTGTTCTACAACGACACCCCCGCCAAGGGCCACTTCATCGTCTTTGCCACCAACGCCGCCCGTCCCGACTTTTTAAAGGCTCTGCCGCCCTTTGAGGCCCCTCAGATTCTTCTCACGGATGCCCCTGCAAGCGGCTACGAAAAGATGCTTGTCATCGCTGCCCCCACGTCCGAGGGACTCATTGCCGCAGCCCGGGCCCTGAGTGAGCGCGAGCGTCTGTGGATCGGGCCGCGTGCCGTCGTGACCGACGACAAGGCCCCCGAACCTTTGGCTGCATACGCGGCGCCCAACTGGGTGTCGGCCGACGAACCGGTGCCCCTTGCGCGCCTTCTGCAGTATCCCGAACAAAGCGTCAGCCGCGGCAAGATCCCCGGCGCCGTGACGATGGATCTGCGGCTTGCGCCGGATCTGACCGCCGTCTCGGGTGCCCGGGCCGAGATGCGGCTTTTGTGGCGCTACAGCCGCGACGCACAAAATACGCCCGTCGACGTCAACGTCTACGCCAATGGGGCCGTCGCTTCGGTCGAGCAGAGCCGCACGGCGCAGGGGCGCGGCGCGGCCGACGTTGAATTGCCTGTCGCCGCAGGGCCGCTGGCGATGCTCTCACCGCAAAAGACGCTCGAAGGTCTTGCGCACAACACGCACCTTGCGATTGCCGGAAACTTCACGGCATCCGCCTCGGACGGTACGCCGGAAAACTGTCGCTCCACGACGCTTCCAGAGCAGTTTTTTCAGGTGGACCCGAGTTCCATGCTCTCCTTCCGAGGGCTCTACCACTACGCGGTGCTGCCTGAAACGGCGCTTTTTACGCAGGGGGGCTTTCCTTTTACAAAGTACCCCGACCTCGCGCAGACCGCCCTTGTGACGGCACCGCACCCCGATGAGGCCGTCCTGTCGACACTTCTGACGGCGGTGGCGCGCATGAGTGCGCAGACGGGCACCGCACCCGTGCTCGTTCGTGCTTACGACGCTGACAAAATCACCTCGCTCAACAAAGACATTCTGGCGGTAGGCATGCTTCCCGCTTCCGTTGTGCAGGCCGATGCCAAAACTGCCCGACAGCTCGAAACGGGCCTCGTCGAACATTTGGTGCACCCCGAAGCGGGCGCGCTTGAGCGCGGCCAACAGACGCGCAGCGAAGAGTTTGAAACCTCGGGATTTGCCGCCCTTGTTTCGACCCGTGCGCCGGGGCGCGAACGGTCACTTGTCGCCCTTTTAGGGGAAGACGCTCGAGGCCTGGAGCTGCTGCAAAAGCGTCTTGCCAATCCCTCCGATCTGTGGCAGGCCTCGGGCGGCACGGTGTTTCTTACCGACGATACGGCAACCGGTTTTGCCCCGCACAAAACCTGGACCGTGGGCAGCATGCCCTGGGTCGAGCGCGTTTGGCTGTCGCTGTCGGACCGCCCTCTCATGCTCGTGCTCGCGGCTCTGGCCGCAGCCTTTGCCGCGGGCGCAATTCTCTTTTTGACGATGCGCCGCATCACGCGTGACCGTGCGGCCTCCCGCTCGGAGTAAAAGCCATGATGCTTAGAAAAATCCTTTCTCTTTGCACCGTCGCTTGGTGCCTTACCGTCGGCGCGGCGAACAGTGCCTCGGCCGAGCCGCGCCTGTGGCCGCTTTGGGAAGACTTTAAGAGCCTGCACCTTGGGCCCGAAGCGCGCGTCGTCGACACCGGCGACAGCCGCCGCATCACGACGAGCGAGGGGCAGTCGTACGCGCTCTTTTTTGCGCTCGTTGCGGGCGACGAAGCACTCTTTGAGCGCCTGTTGACCTGGACCGAGAACAATCTTGCCTCGGGCGACATGACGCGCCGACTGCCCTCCTGGCTCTGGGGGCGCACTTCGGGGCGCTGGCAGACGATTGACGCCAACAACGCCACCGACTCGGACATGTGGATTGCGTACACCCTTTTGGAGGCGGGGCGCCTTTTCAACCGCCCCGACTACACCCAAAAGGCACGGGCCATGATGGCGCTTTTAAAGCGCGACATCCGTGACATCGCCCGTCTCGGGCCCGTCGTGCTCCCGGCAGAAAAAGGCTTTGACAAGCCCTCGGGCATCACGGTCAATCCGTCGTACTGGCCCGTTTTCATTTTGCGCCGCTTTGCCCTTGAAGATCCCGAGTGGGCGCAGGTTGCTGCGGCAAGCCGCAGGGCGATCGTGCGCACCTCCCCCAAGGGGCTGGCGCCCGACTGGGCGCAGATCGACCGTGAGGGGCGCCTTGTCGCTCCCCGATCCAAGGACGAACGGACGGGCTCGTACAACGCCGTGCGCGTCTACCTGTGGGCGGGCATGATGAGCGACGCCGATCCGGCCAAAAAAGAACTCGTGTCGCACTTTTCTCCCATGCGTGCGCTCACGCGTGCGCGCGCCGTCGTGCCCGAGCGCGTCGACGTCGCCGACGGTTCGAGCGAGGGCGAAGGGTCGGCTGGCTTTGGAGCGTGCCTGATTCCCATGCTGCGCGGCACCAAAGAGGCCGAACTTCTGCGCGCGCGCATCGATCGCGAAGGCATCAAGCCCGAGAGCTACTACCGCAACACTCTGGTGCTTTTCGGTGACGGCTTTGACAAGGGACTGTGGCGCTTTGACCGCCACGGACGCCTTGAAGTGCGCGACAGGGCGTTTTCGCGTCTCACCCCCCGTCCGTCGTTGAAAAACGTCTCAAACGAAGTGCCCGACAAGCAGGCCTTGCCTGCGCCTCAGGTGCCGGCGGCTCCCGAAAAAGCGCCCGAGACGTTCGACATTCCCAACCCGACGCCCGCCGTCGAGCCGGCCGACACTCCGGCTGCAACGCCGTCCAAGGAGGCGCCATGAGCCGCACCGACAGCCCCGTTGCCGACCGCCTGCGCCCCAAAACAGCCGTCGGATTTTGGAACGTCTATTTCCTCGCAAAGTTCGCACTTGTCTGGGCGGGGTACCTGCGCTTTCACGCGCTCGGCAACATTGCGCTTTTGGCGCTGCTCCTTGTGCCGCTCAAGCCGGGCATCCTCAACCGAGCGCGGTGCCTAGCCGCACTCGTTGCGGGGACGGCGCTTGTCTGGCATGAAAGCTGGCTTCCGGGCTGGGCTTCGGTCGTTGAAAACGCCCGAGCCCTGTCGGGGTTTTCGGCCAACTACGTGCTCGAACTCATCTGGGGCTTTATCGACTGGCCCATGGTGGGCGCTTTTGTCGTGCTCTCGGTGCTTTACCTGCTTGTGCGCGACTATGTGCGCGTCACCACCGTGACGGTGTGTCTTGTGGCCTACTTTGCCCTCAGCCCCCTGTGGCAGAACACGCACGCGCCCGCCCTGAGAGCGTTGCCCGCAATGGGGACCGGCGCAGCCGCACTCGAAGCAGCCGCTTTCAGCGACACCGCAGACACATCGATCGTCGAACCCCGTCAGATCGAAGAGTGGTACCGCACCTTTTTGGCCTACGAAAAAGATCGCCGCGCTCACCTTCCCGACGGCATCAATGCCAAGGACACGCCCTTTGACATTGTCCTTTTGAATGTCTGCTCGCTTTCCACAGACGATCTGGCGGCGGCCAATCTGACGGACCATCGGGTGTTCAAGCGTTTTGACGTGCGCTTTGAGCACTTCAATTCCGCGACGAGCTATTCGGGACCGGCAACCCTGCGCCTTCTGACGGGCGCCTGCGGTCAGCCGGCGCACAATGCGCTCTACGGAGAACGGCGCCCTGACTGTGAGCTCATGAATCGGCTCGATGCACTGAGCTTCAAGCAGTATCTCTTTATGGACCACAGCGGCGAGTACGATGACTATCTCCACACACTGCGCCGTCAGGCGGGCCTGACGCCCCAACTCACCAAGGGCCGTTATCCGCTCAAATACATGAGCTTTAACGACGAGCGCATCGCCGACACCCGTGCGGTGCTGCGGCACTGGCTCTCCACGGTGAAAACGGCCGACAGCAAGCGCACCGTCACGCTCATGAACTTCATTGCGCTGCACGACGGCAACCGATTGCCGCGCCACAGCCGGGCCGAACCCTTTGCGCCGCGCGCCAAAGCGTTTCTCGATGCCCTGAACGGGTTTATGAACGATCTCGAAAAGAGCGGTCGCAAAACAATGCTCGTGCTCGTGCCCGAACACGGTGCGGCGGTGCGCGGCGACACGACGCAGACGGCGCGGCTGCGAGACATTCCGAGTCCGGCCATTACCGAAGTGCCGACCATGGTGAAGTTCTTCGGCGTCAAACGCAAAGATGCGGCGCCCGTGACCGTGGCCGGCTCAACGAGCTATCTGGCTCTGGCCGAACTCATCGGCCGCGCGGTGGAAAAGAACGCTTTTGCGGACGGCAGTGCGCCCCTTGATGTGCGCGAACTCGCGCGCGATCTGCCGCAGACGCACCGCGTCGCGGAAAACGCACAGGCCAAGGTGCTGCACTTTAAGGGAGCTGACTTCGTCAAGCTTCACCGCGCCGACTGGGAGCCCTACGGCGCGGCTCGTTAACCGATGGACGGCCCGCAAGCCGCCCTTTAGAGCGTGCGTTATCGCAGTTCACCCAAATCGCCGATGATGTCAGCCTCCGAAAAGAGTGCCGTCGCGCCGCCCGTGTGCAGGAACACAACCGTGCTTCCTTTGGGAATCGTACCGTTGCGGATTTCGCTCATCATGCCGTGAAAGGCCTTGCCCGAATAGACGGGATCGGTGAAGATACCTTCGGTGCGCGCAAGATACCGAATGTCGTCGTTGGCTTCCTTGTAGGGCTTCTCATAGCCCGGGCCCACGTAGTCGGGCGTAATCGAGAAGGCTCCTTCGGCCAGACGCGTCTCGGAACCAAGAAGCTCAAGCACGCTGTCGGCGAGCCGAACGATTCCCTGACCGTACGTTGCAGGATCCTTTTTGCCGACCTGATAGCCGCGCAGCTTCGTGGTCGTGTCCTTTAAAAGGGCACGTCCTGCAGCAAGGCCCGCGAGCGTGCCGCCGCTGCCCGTCGTCGTGCACAGATAGTCGGGCCTAATGCCCATGGCGCGGGCCTGCTCCATGATTTCGACATAGGCTTCGGCAAAGCCCACGGCACCGCGTGCCGTGGAGCCTCCGATCGGAATGTCGTAGACCTTGTGGCCTTGGGCCGCAAGTTCGGCGATGCGCGCTGCAAAGAGCTCCTTGTTGGCGGCCATGGTGTCCTTGGTGCTGCGCCCGAGTGAAGGCAGGATGTGGATTTCCGCACCCAAAATCGCATCCAAAAGCAGGTTGGCGCGCACGTCCCCGGCCTTGGGTTCGACAATGGCTCCCAAAAAGAGCACGGGCTTCATGCCGCAGCGCCTTGCGGCCGTGGCGGTTTCCATGGCGTGATTGGACTGCGTGGCCCCGTATGTAAAGACCGTGTCGCATCCCGTGTCGCGGGCTTCCTTTAAGAGGTACTCAAGCTTGCGGATTTTGTTGCCGCCAAACAGCGTGGTGCCCGAAAAGTCCTCGCGCTTGATGTAGAGATTGACGCCGTATTCCTCGGAAATGCGTTCGAGCTTATGAAAAGGAGTGGGATAAAAACCGAGACTCAATTTGCCGAGTGCGGCAAAAAGGCGCCGTGCGGCGACTGCGTTGTCTTCGTGCATGATCGTGGTCCTTTGTTGTTTTCGTGGAAGAACTTCAAAGCGTTCGGTGTCAGTCTATGCCTATTTCAAACGCCTGCCGCACACTCTTCGGGCAACAGTTGGCGAAAACGCAGATATTCACGTCCGAAAACAAAGAGTTCGCTCGGGCAAGTGTTGCAAAAAGGCCGTACAGAACTCCTTTGGACACGCATCAGAATACCCG
>CAMAHM010000052.1 GCA_945834535.1 uncultured Sutterella sp.
GCGGCCGAAGCGGAACCGCAGACGGCCATCAGAGCGGCACAGGCCGAAGCCATGGCGATGAGACGCATATGCATACTAGTCTCCTGATGTAAAGAAATACTTGGGGCAAACTTCATCGTATTGTGTCACAGGCCGCTGTGAAAAACAGCCTCGGATACAAAGACGAATCACGACAACGCGATTTTGCCTTAAAACAATCTTAACGGCAAAGTCGTGCGTAAATTTTATGAACAACCGTTGTGATTGATCAAGGCGGCATTTGTTGAAGAACTAGGCCGCCTGCGGGCATTCTACAGAAAAAATGGCAAAGGACAAGAAAAAGGCCTTTGGAAACAGACTCCAAAGGCCTAGGCCACTTAAATTTCAAACGAAATCAAAGGGGGTCGCCCGAGCGCAACAGAAGGCGCGCGATTTCGGCAGCGTTGTGCAGGTCGAGTTTGCGGTAGGCCGAGCCGCGGTGCACCTGCACGGTCTTTTCACTGATGCCCAGATTCTCGGCCACCTGCTTGTTGCTCATGCCGTGGGCCACCATGCGGATGACTTCACGTTCGCGCTGTGTGAGCTGGTCAAGACGGCTTCTGAAGGTCGACAGTTCAATCTCCGTGCGGCGATGATTGAGGTTGCTCATAACCGCGTTGCCGATGGCAGTGAGCAGTCTCTGATCATCAACGGGCTTTTGCAGGAAGTCGACGGCCCCGAGCTTGAGTGTGCGCACGGCCATGTCGATGTCGCCGTGCCCCGAAATGAAGATGATCGGCAGGTCAATCCCGAGCGAGCGCATCTTATCCTGCAGCTCCAGGCCGCTCATGCGCGGCATGCGCACGTCCAAGACAAGGCATCCCGGGCGCTGAAAATCGTTGGAACTGATGAAGTCAAGCGCATCGGCGTACGTCACGACATCCCAACCCTCGCCTTCAATCAAAAATGCCCACGAGCGACGCATTGCGTCATCGTCATCAATCACGCGGACCAAAGGCTTCAAGGATTCCACCATTTTTTCTCCGAAACGTTGACAGGACCCGAAGGCTCAAAAAGCCTCGGGTGAACAGGCGTAATTTACAGCAAAGTGGGTGCCCGTATCCATCGGGCTGCGAAATTTTCTTGATATGAGCTCACCGAAAACGGCGTCTGAACACTTGCTCAGGCGGCGTGAATGAGCAGGATTCCGCCCAATACCCAGACAAACAGAAATACCGTGTCGGCCGTCATCAGCACAATCGGAGCCCATCCGACGGTGCGCAGTTTGCCCAGACTCGTCTTGATGCCGAGCGCAGCGATCGCCACGAGAATGCAAAGCTGCGAGAACTGCGCCGTGAGGTCGGCCGCTTCTTTCGGAATAAAGCCCAGCACATTGATGACGGCAAGAGTCACAAAGCCCACGAGAAAAAATGGGATCTGACGCAGGGGATTGACGCGCTTGGCGTTCGTGCTCTTTTGCGAAAAGAGGGCCGTAAAGACAACAATCATGGGAACGAGCATTGCCACACGCAGCATCTTGGTCATCGTGGCCGTTTCAAGGGCATCCTGCCCGAGCATGGCCCCCGCCCCCACCACCTGCGCGACGTCGTGAATTGTGCCGCCCAAGACGAGCCCTGCGGTCACGCCCGAAAGATGCGTGAGCTCAAGCACAATCGGGTAGAGGATCATCGCGACGGTCGAGAGGGCCGTCACGATCACGATGATCGCCAAAAGCGCCTGCTCGCGCAGATCCTTTTTGTCGATCACGAGCGCCAGAGCCGCAGCGGCTGATGCGCCGCAAATTGCCACCGAGGCACCGGCCAGAGCCCCTTCTGCACGGGGCCACTTCACCCAACGGTTCAAAAGCATGGAAAAGGCGACCGTGGCAAAGACGCCTCCGATGATGAGCGCCAGCGTCGGAGCGTCCAGATGCGCAAGTTCCTCGGCCGTGATGCGCACCCCCAAAAGGCCCACGCCGAGCCGCAGCAGAAGTTTGGAGCACAGTTCAATGCCAGGCTGCACGGTTTTGTCTTCACTTAAAAAGTGAAAGGCCATCCCCAAGAGAAGGGCGTAAAGCACGGAGGGGCCGCCGTAGTTGCGGGAGACGAACATCGCGGCCACAGCGATCGTAAAGGCGGTCAGAAACCCGCGCCAACGCGTCGAGAGCCAAAGGGAAAGTGCATGCATGAGGCGTCAACCTTGCCCTTAAAGGGCGTCAAAAATGGTGAGGAACTGCAAAGGCACGGATGCTAACGCAGTCCGAAGGCTTTCTGATTTGCCGCGTATCGCCAATCCGCACTTTGTTGACCGAGTGTGATGAAGTGAAAAAGTGCTTGTTTTTTCGATTTGGATCAAGACACTCCTTAGAAACGGCCGCTTCAGGCAACATTTGCGCTGGATCAAAGTCTCGATCTCAATCAAAGAGCCATGCAGCTGCGAAAGTCATCCAGACAAAAAGGAAGACGGAATTCACGGTGAGCAGCACAAGCGGAAACCATCCTGCCGTCAGCACCTGCCCGACCGCCGTACGCATGCCCATGGCAGCAACCGCAAGCAAAATAAGGAGCTGCGAAAGCTCCAGAAGGGGCCGCGCTACAAACTCGGGTACGCCCCAAAGGACGTTGACGGCCGCAAGAGCCGCAAAGCCATACACAAAACCCGGAATCTGCTTAAGAGCACTGCCTCCGCGCGCTTGGTCGCCCTCAGCAAAGCACCAGGCAAAGACAAACATCATGGGCACGAGGCAAAGCACACGCAGCATCTTGATCATGGTCGCAGGTGCAATGACATCTTCGCCCATCATTGCGCCTGCGGCAACCACCTGCGAAATATTGTGAATACTGCCGCCAATCACAAGCCCGGCGGCCGCACCCTGCGTGCCCATGAGTTTGAGAATGGCCGGATAGAGCACGAGCGCGAGCATCGAGAGCGCCGTCAAAATCATGATGACGGCTATGAGCTCCTTTTCACCCACTTTGCGGCGCGGCACAACGAGCGAGAGCGCTGCGACGGCCGACACGCCGCAGACGGCAACGCCCGCGCCCGCCAATGCTCCTAAAGCAGTGCTGCGGCCGGTAAGGCGCGTCGCCGCAACGGATAGGATGACGGTCGCCGCGACACCGCCGGCGGTCGTTAAAAGAACCGGTGCCGAGAGATTGGAAAGGTCGTGCGCCGTGATCTGCAGCCCCAAAAGAATGATGGCGGGATTAAGAAGCGCAATGCAGGCGTTTAGGCCCGGCCTCATGCGTTGGCTATCAAAAAGAGGCCTTGCGGCAAGTCCAAAGACGAGCGCACACAAAATGGCAGACAGCCCCGTCAATGCCGAGGCGGCCCAGGCAAGCAGCGTGCACGCTGCGGCCGCTGCACACCCGGGCAAAAAGGTGCGCCACTCGTTTTTGACCGTTTGAAGCGTCATGCTGAGACCCAAAATCAATCGGGCCCGCCCGATTGTGTCGGACGGGCCCTGATAGAAGAAGGCTCCAACGGTTAACGGCGGATGCGCTCTGCCACAAGGCGTGCTGCATCACCGACGGGAAGCATTTCCTTAGCGTCCATCTGACGGCGGCAGACGTATTCAACTTCGCCCGTCTTAAGGCCGCGGTCACCCACGACGATGCGGTGCGGTACGCCGATGAGCTCCCAGTCGGCAAACATGGAACCCGCACGCTGATCGCGGTCGTCGACGATGACGTCCACGCCCAGAGACTTGAGTTCATCGTGCAGTTTGGCGCATGCTTCGCGCACGGCTTCGCTCTTGGCAAAGTTCATCGGGCAGATCACCACTTCAAAAGGAGCGATGGCGTCGGGCCAGATGATGCCCTTGTCGTCGTGGCACTGTTCGATGGCAGCCCCCGCAAGGCGCGAGACGCCGATGCCGTAGCAACCCATTTCGATGGGCTGAGGCTTGCCGTTTTCATCGAGGAACGTGGCGTTCATCGCTTCGGAGTACTTGGTGCCCAGATAGAACACGTGCCCGACTTCGATGCCGCGCTGCAGCTTCAACGTCCCCTTGCCGTCGGGCGAGGCGTCGCCTTCGACGACATTGCGAAGGTCCGCCACCTTGGGTTCGGGCAGATCGCGCCCGAAGTTGACGCCCGTCAGGTGAAAGCCCGTTTCATTGGCGCCGCAGCAGAAGTCGCTCATGTCCGCCACGGTCGTGTCGGCGTACACGACAACGTCGTCGGCTACGCCCACAGGGCCCAGCGACCCGGGGTTGGCACCCTTAAAGTGGGCAGCAATTTCGCTTTCGCTCGCAAAGCGGAAACCTTCGGAAAGTTCGGGGAGTTTGCCTGCCTTCACTTCATTTAAATCATGGTCGGCGCGCAGCAGCACGAGCACGATGACAGCAGGCAGCTGATTGCCCTTTTCATCAAACTTGTCGCAGGCAAGCACGACGCTCTTGACGCAATCGGTGAGCTTGAGGCCCAGAAATTTTGCGACGTCTTCGCACTTTTCTTTTCCGGGTGTGGCCATCTTGACCATGGCGGCCTTGGGGGCCTGGCGGCCCGCAAGCACGCTGGCGGCTTCGGCAAGTTCAATATTGGCCGCGTAGTCCGAATCCGGGCAGTAGGCGATGACGTCTTCACCGACGTCGGCGATCACCTGAAATTCGTGCGAGCGCGAACCGCCGATCGCGCCCGTGTCGGCGCGCACTGCGCGGAACGTGAGCCCAAGGCGCGAGAAGATGCGCTGATAGGCGGCAAACATCACATCGTAGCTCTTGCCCGCGGCCTCAGCGCTGCGATCGAAGCTGTAGGCGTCCTTCATGATGAATTCGCGGGCGCGCATCACACCAAAGCGGGGACGCCGTTCGTCGCGGAACTTGGTACGGATCTGATAGAAGTTAAGCGGCATCTGACGCCAGCTTGTGATTTCCGAGCGCGCAAGATCCGTCACCACTTCTTCGCTGGTGGGCTGGATGACGAATTCGCGCATGTGGCGGTCCTTAAAGCGCAGCAGTTCCGGACCGTACTTGGCCCAGCGGCCCGATTCCATCCAAAGTTCAGCGGGCTGCACCATGGGCATGGAGACTTCAACGGAGCCCGCGTTTTCCATTTCTTCGCGGATGATGCGTTCGATCTTGTTGGTCACGCGCAGCCCCATCGGCATGAGGGTGTAGATGCCGGCGGCGAGTTTTTTCACAAGCCCGGCGCGGGTGCTGTAGACCTGACTGGGAATTTCAGCGTCGGCGGGCGCTTCCTTGAGGGTGGAAATAAAAAATTGATGCGCGTACATGGCGTTGTTGTGTTGAATGTTCGATACAAAGTGCCGCAGTCTTGGGATTACCCCTCGTCATTCTTTTAAAAGGATGAAGTCGGGCGCGGCAAGAAGCGCGATATTCTAACGCACCCAATGCGCCTGCGCTTTGGAGCAGCGGTGAGCGACTACAATGCTTTTTGACAGACGCTGGCCACACGCCAAGGTCGCTTTCCTCCACATTTGTACCGACGGCTCTTGACTTTTTCCGCATTCCATGGCTGACAATCTTTCCCCGACTCCTTGCTCGGACGACGCTTCAAAGCTTCGCGAAGCCGCGCTGCGCCGCAAACTGCGCCAGATCGGTCTGCGCCAGAACGTGCGCACGCTCCTGCGGTTTGTGGGCGAGCGCAGCCGCGAAATCAAGCTTGCCGAGGTGTCATCATCGATGGCCTTGGCCACGTTGCTCGCGATTATTCCGGTGCTTGTGCTCTCGGTGGCGGTCTTTGCCGTCTTTCCGTCGTTTGCAGGGGCCCGACAGACGCTCGAAGAACTCATTTGGCAAAGTTTCCTGCCCGAGCAGTACAGCGCGCAGCTCGTGCATATTCTCAAGGAACTCGCAGGGCACGCGGCGGGCCTCACCACCTTCGGTATCGTAGGCCTCACCGTCACGGCCCTGATGCTGATTGACAAACTTTTTGTGACCGTCAACCGCATCTTTGCCGTACGCCGCGTGCGCTCCTGGCAGCAAAGGGCGCTCATCTACTGGGCGCTCCTGACGATCGGGCCCCTGGTGCTGGCCGTGAGCCTGACGATCACCGGGCATGCGGCGGCGCTTGCCCTGGAAGGTGCCGACGCCACGGTCTCGACCGCTCTTTTGACGCTCGGGCGTCTTGCGCTCCAGGTCATCTTTTTTGCCGCCGTTTATAAGTTTGTACCCAACACGCGCGTGCCGATGGCCCACGCCCTGGCAGGCGGCTGCGCGGTGGTGGCGATTTCGCAGTTGGTGCGCGAAGGCTTTTCCATGTTCGTTTCGCTCGGCACCATGACGACGGTGTACGGTGCCTTTGCCGCCATTCCCGTTCTTATTTTGTGGATCTACATCGGCTGGTATCTCTTTTTTGCCGGCGCCGCCGTGACGGCCACCATCCCCAAACTCGCCGCCGGACGCATGCAGGACGGCCTCACGCAGGGTAATGATTTTCTGACGTCCCTCGTGATGCTCCGAGCGCTCGTCGAACGCAGTCAGCGCGGCAAAAATCCGGTTCTTACCGAGGATGAACTGTGTGACGCAGCCGACACGTATCCGGCGTTTGTCGAGCGCAACATGGGGCTTTTGGAAAAAGCAGGGTATGTGGCCAACGCCACGCTCGAAAAAAAGGCAGGTGAGTCCTGCTGGGCATTGGTGGCGGATCCGGCCAAGGCGACGCTTCGCCCCGCCTTTGAAGTTTTTGCCGTTTCGGGCGACAACAGCCTGGTGCGCAGTCGCGGCAAAGTGCGCGGCGACGAGCCTGCGCTTTTGGAAGACTGGTGGCGGACGCTTGCCTCAAGTCCCGCGCTCACAACCCCTCTTTTGCAACTGTGGCCGCGCAAAGACGGCTAAACTTTCAGCTCGGGCGGCCATCAAGCCGCGATAGGTTTGCAACAAACAATGACGGATGCTTTTGATACTGCAAGGGTTCTGGCCCTTGATACGGCCACCGAAAAGGTGACGGTGGCGCTTGCGCTTGCCGAGGGCGTGGACGCAATGGCAAGCCATGAAGCCAACAGGCACACCGAAAACGTGCTTGAGATGGTCGACTCGCTTTTAAAAAAACACGGTCTTGCGCTCACCGATCTCGATGCCGTTGCTTTCGGTGCGGGTCCCGGTGCTTTTACGGGCCTTCGCGTAGCCTGCGGTGTGGCGCAGGGTCTGGCGTGGGCCAAGGACGTGCCCCTTGTGGCGGTCGGCAACCTTGAAGCGGCCGCCGGGCGCGCCCGGCGCGAGGGAGTGCGGGGGCGCCTTCTATGCGCCAACGACGCCCGCATGAACGAGTGCTACTGCGCTGTTTTTGATTTGACGGACGAAGGCGTCGGCAAAGTGCAGGGCGAATGCCTTGTCAAACCCGAGGCGCTCGGCGCATTCTGTGCCGAGTTTGCCGTAGCCGCAGTGATCGGCAATGCCCTTGCGGCCTATCCGACGGCCTCGATTTCGGACGACATCGCGCGTTTTGACTCGGTGGCCGACGCCGCCGACATTGCCTTGACTGCCCGAGTGCTCCTTAAGGAAGGCCGCACCGTGCCGCCCGCTGCCGCCGCGCCTTTGTACGTACGCGATCGGGTGGCGCTCACAATCGACGAGCGCGCCCGCGGAGAAAAGCTTTGACGCCGGCGTTGACATTCCGTTCGGCTTGCCCCTCCGACCTTGAAGCGCTCGCACAACTGGCGCACCGCGCCGAGCCCACGGGGTGGACCCTCAGAAACTTTCAGGATGCTCTTAAGTCGGGCTACGACGTGCTTCTTGCCTGCTCGGGGGAGGGCATTGTCGGCTACAGCGTCACCATGATGGTGGTTGACGAAGCCGAGCTTCTGGAAATCGGAGTCGAGCCCGAGCGGCAGGGGCAGGGCATCGGCACCCGGCTTTTGGCTGCCGCTCTTGCGCGCGTGACTGAGCGCGCTGCGCAGCGCGTGCACCTTGAAGTGCGTGCGGGCAACGTGGTCGCGCAGAAACTCTATGCCTCTGCGGGCTTTACCGTTGTCGGACGCCGCAAGGCTTACTATCGGCCCCTTGCTGCGGGGCAGGAGCGCGAGGACGCGCTCCTTATGACGCGTTTGACGCATCCTGAGATCGTGCGCGCGCCACTGTAAAATGTTTCGCACGGGCCGACAGGCGCCTTTGGGCCTCCTTGTGGCCTCCCTCGTTTTTTTGCGGTGATCGTATCTCGTCTCCTATGCCCCTGACTGCGCAACAAGCCCGCCTGTGGCAGGCAATGAACATCGGCCCGCTGTGGGTGAGGCGCGACGGCGTCGATCCTCTGGCTGCCCCGGCTCCTGTTGCGGAGCTGCCCGAAGTTTCGCCCCTCAAGACGGCAGTCCCCCGTGCTTCGGCTGCAAGTGCCCCAACGTCGTCCGCGCGGCGCCCCTTGCCTGCACCGACGCCGACGACAGCAAGAGTGCCTGCCCGCACCCCCGTGCGACCCGTGCGCGCGCCGCAAGCCGAGCCGGTTGAGGCCGATCCGGCCCTTGTCGAGAAGGTGCGTACTGCCGACTGGAAAACCGTTGCCGAGCTCATCCAAAACTGTCACGCCTGCCCCATGGCGGCAAGCCGCACCATGACTGTTCCGGGGGAAGGGGCGCCGGGCTGTCCGCTTGTCATCGTCGGTGAAGCGCCGGGGCGCGACGAAGATCTGCAGGGCATGCCTTTTGTCGGTAAGAGCGGCAAGCTTCTTACCCGCATTCTTGCGGCGAGCGGTATCGAGCGCGCCAAGGATGCGGCGGTCGTCAACGTTCTCAAATGCCGGCCGCCCGCCAACCGCGATCCCCATCCCGAAGAGATGCGGGCCTGTGCGGCGTTTCTGGACCGGCAGCTCGAACTTTTGGAACCTCGGGCCATGCTTTTGATGGGGCGCCACGCCGTGCTGCGGATTCTGGGTAAAACGGAGAGTATCGGCAGACTGCGCGGGCAGACTTTTGAAGCGACGGTGGCCGGCAAAACCGTTCCCTGCATCGTCACGTATCATCCGTCTTACCTTTTGCGCACGCCCGCGGCCAAGGAAAAGTTCTGGCACGACGTGCTGGCGGTGCGCGCTCTTTTTCGCGGCAGTCGTGAGAGTCAGGCGTGCTGACGGGATTTTGAGGGGCCGCCGGCTCGACAGCACGCAGATTTGCGCCGGCATTTCGTGCAAAAAACTCAGGCTTGAGAAGCGAAAGACATTTTTAACCGAACTTGGAAAGGAGGACCGCGACTTTTTCCTTCGCCTGAAGACGAGGTTTCGCTCGCGGAATTTCTATGGATTTTGAACTTTGGTTTTTGGTGGTGGTGCCCCTGATGTTTGCCTCGGGCTGGTGGCTGCGGGGACTTGACATCCGTCAGATGAAGCGCGAGACGCAGGGCATCGACGATCATTACTTTAAGGGCCTGTCGCTGCTTTTGTCGGACGAGCCCGATAAGGCGATCGATCTTTTTATCGAAGTCGTGCGACTCGATCCGGAAACCATCGAGCTGCACCACGCTCTCGGAAATCTCTTTCGCCGCCGCGGGCAGTTTGACCGCGCCATTCGACTGCACAGTTATCTTGCCAACCGCGCCGAGCTCGCGCCCGAAGAGCGCGCCAAGGCGTTGAGTGAACTTGCCCTCGACTACCTCAAGGCGGGGACGTACGATCGCGCAGAAGCCGCCTATGAAGCGCTCGCAGGCTTTAAGGGGCGAGAAAACGAAGCGCACAAGGCATTGATGCACATCTACTGCACCGAGCGTGAATGGCAAAAGGCCGTGGAAACGGCCGAGCTTTTGGAAGCGCGCGGTATGAACCTTTCCCTTGAGGTCAGCCACTACTACTGCGAACTTGCGCTTTTGGCCCGTCAGGCCAAGGATGCCGATCGCGCACGCGAATTCGTGAACCGCGCGCTTGCGGCCGAGTCGAGTAATCCTCGCGCCCTGGCGATGAAGGCCGACCTCGATCTTGCCGCCGGCAAAAGCGCCGAGGCGCTTAAGGACTGGGACACGATTGAGTCGGTCAAGCCCGCCTATGTGCCGCTTTTTGCTGCCAAAAAGGCCGACGTCATTGCTGAAACCGATCGCAATGCGGCACTCGACTACCTCAAGGACGTGTTTGCCCGCACCGGGTCGGTGGACGTTCTGACGGCCGCCGTGGCCCGCATGGCCGGTTGGTGCGGCGAAGAGCCCGCCGAGCGCTTTGCGTCCGAAGCACTGCGGCAAAAGCCATCGCTCTCGG
>CAMAHM010000053.1 GCA_945834535.1 uncultured Sutterella sp.
CTCAACCAAATCCTGCAAAGCCTTTTCAATGAGAATCGAGCCGGTGCGGCAGGGCGTGCAGCGGCCGCAGCTCAGATGACGGCACCCCTTGTAGTAGCGATAGAGCATGCCGGCCAGCGAGGCCTTGTCGTCGAAGACGAGAAATCCTGAATAACCGATCAAAGCTTCAATCGGATTGCCCGGATTGAAGTTCTGCAGCTTGGCCAGAGGCAGATTGGAAGGGGCCGCGTCCGAGCCGTCGGTGTTGTCGTACTTCACACCGTCCCAGACGCCGTATCGGATTTTGAACATCGCAAAGCTTCCTTGGCGAAACAAGAGCGCAGCGCTCCTGGTGATTCGTGTGGGAGCGGGAGGACCGAGAAATTCGGCTCGCAGACAGTCGGAAAACCGACGGCGCTGTGCCGCAAAAGGGCCCTTCCCGTTGTCAATTTGTCATTTCGATTGCTTCTCGCCTTCAAACTCAGAGCATAAATTCAAAAGCGGGCAACTCTTGTATTTTCAGCCGTCGCGCTTTAGAGCGTCGAGACGGCGCGGTACAGCATGTAGCTCGCAAGCACAAAAAGATTGCACGCGAACAGACGCTTCAAAGGTTTGGTATTGATGGCGTGTGCCACGCGGGCCCCGAGGGGCGCCGTGAAGATCGAAGCCGCCGCCACGCTCACAAGTGCCGGCAGATGGATAAAGCCCAGCGTCTCGGGCCATCCCGGCAGTCCCGGCACGGAAAGACCGGTCACGATGTAGCCGATGGTCCCGGCGGCAGCAATGGGAAAGCCCAGCGCAGCCGACGTGCCAACCGCGTTTTGCATGCGCACGTTGCACCACACCATAAAGGGCACGGAAATAAAACCGCCGCCCGCCCCGACCAGTGCGGAAATCAGACCGATCGCAATGCCGACGCAGAATTTGCCGACAAAGCCCGGCAGTTCACGCCCGGGCGTGGGCTTGGAATTCATGAACATTTTGACGGCCGAAAAGCCGACAAAACACACGAACACCATGGAGATCCAGAAGGTGGGCAGCAGACTGGCGATCTTGGCGCCGCCCAGCGCACCGACCAGAATGCCCGGTGCAATACCGGCCACCACACCCCAAAGCACACCGCCGCGCTTGTGGTGCGCGCGCACGGAACTCATGGAGGTGAACATGATGGTGGCCAGACTCGTGGCGATGGCCAGATGCACGATGTGGGCATCCGAAATGCCCGCATAAGGCAGCAGCATCGTCAGAAAGGGCGTGATGATCATGCCGCCGCCGATGCCCAGCAACCCGGCCAGAAAGCCGGTGCACGAGCCCAGAAGCAACAGCGCAAGAATGATTTCGATCGACATGGGGTCCAATAATGGGGTTGGAAGTGACTGCATCCAATACGGACACAACGAGGGCCGCCACTGAGACCGCCCGAATGGGTGCAAAGTCTACTCCGTTTTCACAAAGAGCCCCATTGCCAAGAATTCCTAGGGGCTTCCCCTAGTCTCACTGAGCCGAGCGCGAACTGCAACGCTCCCGCACCCGGCTTCAAAAATAAGGTTTCAACAGAGCATCTGCGCAAGCTCTTCAACGGAGTCGAGCGAATCGATGCGGCGGCACAAATCGATGACGCGGGCCACCTTGTCGCTACCCAAGACTGCCGCAGCCTCGGCAAACTTGGCTTCCACGAGCGCAGCATCGGCTTCGTCCGAAGCGTTGAGACGCTTTTCGACATACACCGTACCGTCGTTGAGTTCTACCGTCACCGTAGCCATACGGCGCGGGAAGGCCGCCGTAGCTTCAGGGTCCTCTTGCACCCGTACCTTGCGTGCAAGCTCAAGGATGTCTTCGTTGCTGCGCATCTCGGCAGTGAACTGCGTGAGCCCCACACGTCCGCAGGCAATCTGCACGGCAAAGCAGTACGGCACTGAAAACTTGGCTTCGTCTTCGGTGGCGCACTTAAGGGCCGCCGTGATGTCCACCGACACCCTGTAGGTGCCCACATGAATTGCCTTGACGTTTTCAGGCGTGATGTCGGCGTGCGCTTTCATGAGTGCACACAGACCGTCCAGGGGAGAATTCGTGTGGCCGCACGAGGAGTACTTCTTAAAGAAGGCCGTGTCGGAGACAAGCCCCTCTTCGGAGAAGTTTTCGAGATGTTCCAGATGCGGCTCCGTGCAGGTCGCGGCGACAAACCCCTTCTTGCCCAAAAGGGCGCTCGGGGATCCCGTAAAGCCCATCGCTGCAAGTCGTGCGCTGTCCACACCGTTCTGACAGGCAAGCGCAATATTGACCGCTTTGGCGTGAGTGCCGAAGGATTCCACGAGGCCGCCTGCGCTCGTTGCGGCAATGCCGATGGCGTTGTTGGTCTGTTCGGCATTGAGCTTCAAAAGACTCGCGGCGGCAACCGCAGCGGCGATCGTTCCCACGGTTCCCGTCGTGTGCCAGGTCTTGTAGTGCACGGGGTTGACGGTGCGACCCAGACGCGCAAAGGCGTCGTAACCGAGAATCACCGCCTTGAGAAATTCCGCACCGCTCGCGCCCACAGCCTGTGCAAGGGCCAAAGCCGGGGGCAAGGTGATCGAGCCCGCATGTCCGATGGCCGTGCGGTGACCGTCATCGAGTTCGCACACGTGCCCGGCCACACCGTTGATGTAGGCCGCAGAGCGCGCAGGAAGACGCGTTTGGGTTCCCGCGACCGTGCATTCGGGCTTGCCGCCCGCTTCTCCCAGCATGGCGCGCGCCATTTTGGTCTGCGGGTAGTCCTTGCCCGCCACCGCGCAGCCCAGCCAGTCGAGCACGCGCAAACGGGCATCGGCCTTGAAACGTTCATCAATTTTTTCAAAGTCGCACTCGGCGACAAAGCGGCTCCAGGCCGCCTGACGGGGTTCTTGCATGATGTTGTTCTTTGTTTTGTATCCAAAAAGAAGGGGAGCGATGCCAACCACAGCGACAGCATCACTCCCCTTTATTCCTCGTTGTTCCTCAGTACGAGACGTTGGAACTCAGCGTGTCATCACGGCAGGATGAAGAAGTAGCAGGTCACGAAGTTCACGACGCAGCACAGCAGCAGCGGAATCATGTTGCGGTGCACCACGCGGAAGGGCGAGACGCCTGCGATACCGGCCACGGCCACGATACCGCCCGTCACGGGAGACATCGTACGGCCAAAGCCCGTCATGGTCTGCAGCGGCAGCAGCACGTCGGCCGTGTGGACACCGAACTTGGCGGCGATATCGGGACCAATCGAAGCAAAGCTGTAGAAGGGA
Source organism: uncultured Sutterella sp. (assembly GCA_945834535.1). Taxonomy (GTDB): domain Bacteria; phylum Pseudomonadota; class Gammaproteobacteria; order Burkholderiales; family Burkholderiaceae_F; genus Duodenibacillus. Next base: position 3,237 of record CAMAHM010000053.1, read on the forward strand.
GCGTTGCCCGAGCCCATCAGGAAGGCGATGACACCGATGATGATGCCCATGATCACGATGAGCCCCATGACACCCAGACCGGACGATTCAGCAGCGGCGACGAGCGAATTGACAGCACCGATGGCAGTCAGGCCCTTACCGAACACCTGACCGGCAACGATCAGCGTCACAACGAGCGCGAAGTACTTGCCCATACCTTCGAAGAAGACCTTCATGCTGGCCATCACTTCAGCAAACTGACGCGTACGGACATATTCGAAGATCATCGCAACAAAGATCGTGATGATGACAGCTGCGGGGATGCCGAGATTCATCTTGGACCAGCCGAGTTCCTTGGTCACGATCGGGTTGAAGGTGAGCAGCAGGAAGAGCGGCAGCACGGTCAGCAGGGCATAGATCTTGGGAGCCTTCTTGACTTCACCGGCAGCTTCGGCACGGAACTTGGCGCGCAGTTCTTCGAAATCGGGATCAAGACCTTCCTTCTTGTCGTAGTACTTCTGAGCAAAGTACATGGCGATCAGCATGGTCGGCAACAGGGCCCAGTAGATACCCATCTGCCAGTTGAGGAAGTAGTCGGCCCATTCGATGTTGGCCGTCTTGGCGGTCATGTTGCAGGAAGCCGAGCCCGGGCCGAGGTCGAAGAAGCGACCGGCGGCAATCGTGCAGACAGCGGTCATGCGGGGCACGCCGGCACGGATGAAGACCGGGTACATGGTCACCATCATGAGCAGCCCCAGACCCGAGGCCGAGGGAATCGCCATGCCGAGGAGCTGGTCGACCACAAAGCCTGCCATCGCGAGCTTGTAGGGGTCCTTGATGTACTTGAGCGGTGCGGAGACGACGTCGTACAGCGCACGGCCGGCTTCGAGCTTATCCATGTACTTGGCAAAGCCGCCCATACACATGATGTTCAAGCCAAGGCCTGCAAGGCTGCTCGAGAAGACGTCCTGAACAACCTTGAAAATATCAAAGAACTGCGAGCCCGTGGACTTCTTGACAACAATCCCGGGTTCGACGCCCATCACGACAGCCAGCGTCAACAGCACGACACCGGCGATCATGAGGACTGCAGTCGGATAAACCTTCTTAAGAATGAGGTACCCGACACAAATGACGACCGCTAAAGCGATCACATTGGCAAGCGTAGTCATGGAGAACAACTCCTGGTTGGTTGAAAGGGCCGGCTTCTTGGCGTCCGGCTTGTGTGTTTTTGCGATTCAAGAGACCTCGGCCGTGCCGTCCGCGAGGGACGGCACGAGCTCGACGCGTTGATTACTTCACCGTTTCCTTGGGCGATTCGGCAATCGACTTATCCGTGAGTTCCTGACCGATGCCGGGCAGATCGGGGATGCTGTAGCGGCCGTTTTCGGGCAGGTAGTCATACTTGCAGGTCTGGCGGTTGCCTTCCAAAAGGGCGTAGCGGTGCAGTTCATGGATCGCGAAGTTCGGGATCGCCGCTTCGAGCTGCAGGGAGGCTGCCGTCATGATCGGGCCGCCGCAGACGTGCACCTGGCAGGTCGTGTCGTAGATGTGCCCCATGTCGCAGATCTTCTTGCATTCGCTCATGCCGCCGCAGGTACCGATGTCGGGCTGGATGAGGTCGATGATGTGGTTTTCGAGGAACGGACGGAAGCCCCAGCGCGTGAAAACGCGTTCGCCCGCAGCGATCGGGATGTTGATGTGCTCACGCACTTCCTTCAGGCAGTCGGCATTGAGGTTCATCACGGGTTCTTCGTAAGCCGAGATGCGGAATTCTTCAATCATGCGGCCGAATTCGATGGCCGACACCTTGTCGGTGAGCGCATGGGCTTCAACGATGATGTCCACGTCGTAGCCGATGGCTTCACGGATGGCCTTCAAACGGTTGTAGCCGACCATCAGGTCGCGGCGGGCAAAGCAGCCGTAGAGGTTGCGGCGCTTGGCGTAGCCCTGTTCGTCGATTTCATTGACGTCGACCTTGATGGCATCGTAACCGTCTTCGACGGCCTGCACAGCAGCCTGGGCGTACTGCTCGGGCGTGGTGAGGTGTTCCTTCTTTTCAGGATCGCCCCAGCCGAACTGCAGCTGGCTTGCGTAGGTGCGCAGCGAATCACGGCACTTGCCGCCCAAAAGCTGGTAGCAGGGAACGCCCAGAGCCTTGCCCTTGATGTCCCAGAGAGCCACGTCGATGGCGGACATGCCGGCCGACACCACCGTGCCGCCGCCCTGACCCCAGAAGGTCTTCTTCTGCATCTTGTCCCAGATCAGTTCGGACTGCATCGGATCCATGCCGATGATGATGCGGGCCAGATCCTTGGCCATGCCGAAACCGGCCGAGGCACCCACACCGTAGGCCATGCCGACTTCACCGAAGCCGCTGATGCCTTCGTCGGTGTTGATGCGCACGCACACGGGACGCCACTTGGCCACGGCAGACTGGTAGGGGTTCTTGACATCAATAATGTCGACGCTGACGATTTTCATGGAACAGATCCTCCGTCAATTCTTGAAAATGCTTTGATAAAAAAAGATCGAAACCCTGGGGAAGGTTTGGATGGCGACATTTAATCCCCGAACGCAAAGGAACTGCAAAACTGCTCCGAATGAGGGCTTACCCCTGCCCAGATCAGGGAACACCCCTGCAAAAATGCTCTTGATGATTGATTTGTAATTGTTTTTCAGCCACCCCTTGCGCTTTGAGAGGCACTGAAGCTGGACAACGGTTTGCTAAAATTGCAAACTAGATTCCCTCGAACGTAGAGTCGCACCATGTTCAACGATCTTGAAGCCATTGAAGTCTTTGTTTCTCTGTGTGAATCCGGCTCCATCCAGAAGACCGCCATTCAGCTCTCCATGGATAATTCGGGCGTATCCCGCAAATTGAGCAAACTCGAGCAAAAGATCGGGCGTCACCTCTTTGACCGTACCAAGCGCCCCTTTGAGATGACCGACGATGCGCGCTCCATCCTGCCTGCAGCGCAACGCATGCTCGAAGAAAAGTCGAGTATCGAAAACTACTATCGTCGCCTGCAGAACAACGAGGAGATGGAAATCCGCGTGATGTTCGGCAACGGGCATATCAACTTTGCGCCGCGTTTCATCCTTGAATATTCGGAAAAATTCCCGAGGCAGCGCTTTCGCATGATCAATCCCGTCAACGTCGACGGGTTTCTGGCTGGGCGGGCCGACCTCATCATGTTAAGCGGCCAGTCCACGCTCACGGGCTGCGTCAAAATCCCCCGCGGACGCATGATCTTCATCCCCGTGGCTTCGCCCGACTACATCGCAAAGCACGGGATGGTCGAGCATCCGAGCGAACTCGGCCGACACCGCGTCTTTCACAGTCTCTACGCCAATCAGACGCTGTTTAAGAGCAGCTACATGCTCACCAAAAACGGTGTGAGCACCAACTTCGACTCCATCGACACCATCCTCTTTTCCAACGTGGAAATGACCCACCGCGCCGTGCTTGAAGGCGCCGGCATCGCTCCCTGCATGCCGATTTTCCTGTGCATCGACGACCTTGAACAAGGGCGCCTTGTGCCCGTCCTAAACGGTTGGCACCGCCCGAGCCATCTCAACTATGTGGCCTGCAAGCAGGATGACTGGAAACTGCGCCCGATTCGCCTTTTTGCCAACTGGTGGGCCAAAAAACTTGCCGACTACGAACGCGACTGCGAATCGCGGCTCGTCAAACTCTACGGCCGCCACTTCCTGCTCAACCTCCTGCACTAAGAATCTGTTTTCAGGGGCATTTTTTCGATCCGCGGCCGTTAAGTTTTTCTTAACACCGCTTCAGAAATTCCCGAAAAAGACCGTTTTCGATTTGATCAGCATCAAAAGCGGGATCACACCCGCTTCTAGACTCTCTGCCCATGAAAACACGACGCGCCGCCCGCAAACGACGGCGCGCCCCACACCTAAGGAGAGACACCATGCCCAGCATGCTGACCAAACACCTCATCGCCGTTGCCGCTGCTCTGGCCTGCTCGACGAGCTTTGCCGCCAACCTCGCGGACAAGCACAACGCCATGGGCGGCTGCACCACCTGCCACGCCGTTGCCAACGTGACCCCCGCTTCGGTCGCCGACGACGAACGCGATCTCAACGCCCGCTGCACGATGTGCCACGGCTCCTACGAAAAACTCGCCAACAAGAAGCTGCGCTTTGATCCGCACGCAAGCCACCTCGGCAACATCAACTGCACCTCCTGCCACAGCGTGCACAGCAAGCCGCGCCTTGTCTGCAACGACTGCCACAGCTTCGACATGAAGATGCCGCTCGACAACGGCAAGCGCGCCAAGGGCGTGGAAGGCAAGATCGATCAGAAGGCCGTGGAAAAGGCCCTTGCCAACGCTCCGCGTGAAACGGTCGACGTGCTCGTCATCGGTGCGGGCAGCGCCGGCATGAATGCCGCCATTTCCGCCAAGCGCGCCGGCGCCAAGGTTCTTTTGCTTGAAAAGCATGCCTTCAGCGGCGGCAACTCCATGCTTGCTGCCGGCGGCTACAACGCCGTCGGTACGCCTCAGCAGGCCAAGAAGGGCATCAAGGATACGGTGGACTCCTACGTGCTGGACACCCTCAAGGGCGGTCGCGGCAAGAATGATCCCAAGCTCGTTCGCATCCTCGCCGAAGAAAGCGCCGCCGGCGTGAAGTGGCTCGAAGACATGGGCGCCGACATGAACGACCTCAAGCGCTCGGGCGGCGCCAAGGTGGACCGTACACACCGTCCCACGGGCGGCAAGAGCGTCGGTCCGCACATCGTCGACGTGCTGCGTGCGCAGGCTGAAAAGGACGGTGTGGCTCCGCGCTACAACTCGCGCGCCGTTCGCCTCATCCTTGACAAGGACTACAAGATTGCCGGCGCCATCGTGCACGGCAAGCACTCGGGCTACTACAAAGTGGCCGCCAAGGCCGTGGTGCTCGCCACGGGCGGCTTTGGCATGAACAAGGACATGATCAAGGTGTACCGCCCGACCTTTGTCGGCATGACGAGCTCGAACAACGTGACGAGCACCGGCGACGGCGTGCAGATGGCTCTGCAGATCGGCGCGAGCATGACCGACATCGACTGGGTGCAGGCGCACCCGACCGTCGGCAAGGCAAGCCGCATCCTCATCAGTGAAACCGTCCGCGGCGTCGGCGCCATCATGGTCAACAACAAGGGTGCCCGCTTTGTGAACGAACTCACGACCCGCGATCGCGCGAGCGACGCCATCCTGCATCAACCCGGCCGCAGCGCCTGGCTCGTTTTCGACCAGAGCCTGTACTCCTCGGCCAAGATGGTGCGCGGCTACGGTCACCTGGGCATGCTCAAGAAGGCCGACTCGGTGGCTGAACTCGCCAAGCTCTGCGGCATGGACGTCAAGACTCTGACCGAAACCGTCAAGCGCTACAACACCTACCGCGCCAACGGCAAGGACACCGAATTCGGCCGTCCCGACATGCCGCTCGCTGTTGCCAAGGCTCCGTTCTACGCCGTGGCCGTAGCCCCCGGCATCCACCACACCATGGGAGGCGTGGCCATTACGCCTGAAAGCGAAGTGCTCGACATCCAGTCGCGTCCCATCCCCGGCCTTTATGCCGCCGGTGAAGTGACGGGCGGCGTGCACGGGTTCAACCGCCTGGGCGGAAACGCCGTCGCCGACACCGTGGTCTTCGGCCGCCGCTCGGGTGAACGTGCCGCCAAGTACGCTCTGGGCAAATAATCTCTCCTCGACCTTGTCTGTGGCGCGCCCGGTTCAATGCGGCTGCCCCTCCGGTCGACATTGACCGGGCCGCTCATCAAGGTCTTCAAATCATCTCCTTGATAGCGGGAGGCCGGCATCGGTTCGGCTTCCCGATTTTTCTAGGCGCTTTGATGCGATCCAACATCTGCGCGAAGGCCTTCGAGCGGATGAATGTCGCATTCGCTGAAAAAGAGTTCGCGCAGCGCCTTGGCGCGCTTGGGGCGAAATACGACATAGGTGAGCTTTTCGTAGCCCAGAGGCTTGACGTTTTTGCGCAGTTCGATCACATCACCTCGAGCAAGTTCCTCGTGGCAGGTGAGCATCGGCAGCACACAAAGGCCGAGCCCGGTCATCGTCGCACGCTTGATGGCCCCCATGGCGTTCATAAGCAGCACGTGCTCGGGAACGATCCCCTGCCGCCGCAGCCATTCGATGGATTCGCGCCGCAGCGTCTCTTCCTGATCGAGCACAAAGGTGGCATAGCGAAAGTCTTCCGCCGGAATGTCCATGCCGATAAAGGGACTCTTGGGACTGGCCAGAAGCGCCAGATCATCGCGAAAACAGGCAAAGTATTCGAGCGAAGGATCGGTCGGAGGCCGATCAATGAACCCGACATCCATTTTATTTTGCACCACCCCCTCTTCGACCGCGGCGTTGTCCTCGATCTGCAGCACCGCATCGACCGCAGGGTGGCGCATACGCATCCCGGGCAGTCTGCGCGCCAGAATGTAGATGCCGCAAAGGCGGTTGGAGCCGATCACAAGGCGCCCCGAGAGCCCTCGGCTTTCTTCGGAAAATATCGCTTCAATCTCCTGAGCCTTCTTGCGAATGAGCGTGGCATGCGGGAGCAGTCGCTCGGCCGAGGCCCGTGGAATCAGCCCGGAGGAATTGCGCTCAAAGAGCTCGGCCCCGAGCAGGAATTCGAGCTCCTTTAGAGCCTGACTGGCGGCACTCGGAGTGATGCACAGCTTTTTGGCCGCCCGAGAAAGATTGCGGCATTCGTAGGCGGCCAAAAAAACATTAAGTTCCTTGAGCGTGATGTGCATGGTCGTCTCATCGGCCTTCGGGCCGTTCCTTATTGAAGCTCCCCTGTCTGAAGACAGAGGATTCACTTTGACCATCAGATGGCTTT
>CAMAHM010000054.1 GCA_945834535.1 uncultured Sutterella sp.
AGAGCATTTCGGCCCCCACAACAAGCGCGCGCCTGTAGCCGCCCGTGCGCACAAGTCCGTCGGCCACACTCATGGCGTAGACAAAGCCGGCGCAGACGGCCTGAACGTCAAAGGCCGCGCACCCCTTGATACCGAGCGCATTCTGCAGGCGGCAGGCCATAGAGGGAAACACCCCGTCGGGCGTTGTCGTTGCCACAATGATGAGGTCGATCGTCTGTGCGTCGATTCGGGAGCGTTCGAGGGCGTCGCAGGCCGCTCGGCGCGCCAACTCAAGCGTGGTGAGCGAGCTGTCGGCAAGATAACGCTGACAGATGCCGGTGCGGGTGCGAATCCAAACGTCGTTCGTGTCAACGCCGTTGACGGCCAGCTCGCGCGCCAGCTCTTCGTTGCTGACGCACCGCTCCGGCAGGGCCGATCCCGTTGCCACGACGCGCGTATAGACACGCTCGCGGGCCGCAGACAAATCGTTTTGCATCCAAGTCCTTTCTTAGGCGCGTTCCATGAGGCGAACGCAGCGTTTTTCAATCGCCCTCATCTTAGCAAAGCGCGGCTCGGCTACGTTTCGTCCGTATGCCTGATCTGAACCTCAAAAGAAATAAAAAGGCCCCCGAAAACTCTTTGATTTCTAGTCTTCGGAGGCCGAACACGCATGCGCGGTCAATGCCGGATGCGCTTAAGGACGAACCTTGTTGATCACGATCTTAAGATCCTTGGTGCCGACCGGCACAAGGCCTTCCACGGCACCTTCAAGGTCACCGGAGCCGGCCATGAAGTTGCCCGAGCGGCTCACACGCGCTTCGACGATCACTTCCTGCACGTCGTTGAGGGTCTTCATACCCATGCCCATCACCGAAGCGCTGTCCAGATAAAAGTCGCGCGGCAGTTCTTTGACCTTGAAGCTCATGAACGCCACGGGCATCTTGCTGCCTGCGGTGGGACGAGCAAACACGAACACCGTATCGTCGGGTCGAGCCTTGGCCGCCATTTCGGGCGACAGGGACACGTGACCGGCGACGAAGCGCTGCTCGGGAGCAGCCGCCTTCTTGTCGGACTTGCTGTCGATTGCCTGGAGATTGGCGTTCGGATCGGGCGGCAAACCGCCCATGCGGCGGGCCTGCTCAATGTTTTCCGTGATCTGACGCCATTCTTCCGAGCCCTGCTCGACATCAGCGAGCATACCCGACCAGTAGCGCACGGCACCGGCGTAGTCACCCTTGTCAAAGCAGAGTGTTCCCATCAGCGCCAGCCCTTTCCAGTGCTTGGGATCGATCTTGAGCGCCTGCTCGATCAACTCCTTGGGGCGCCCCTCCAGACTGCCGCCCTGAGCGGCGGCCATGATATCGGCCCAGTCGGCGAGTACATCCGGGTTGCCCGGCAGCAGACGCGCGACCTGTTCAAAGGCTTCCGAGGACTTCTGCCAGTTCTTGAACGAGGCCTGCGCCTTGGCGAGCATCATCCAACCGTCGAGGTTGTCGGGCTGCTCCTTGAGGCGATCCTCGATGAGCTTGATCTGTTCGAGCACTTCGGCGTCCGAAGCACGGCCCGAGACGGCCTGCTGCTGCGCCTGAGCGCGCGTGAAGTCAGGATCCAGCGCAATAGGCGTGCCGATCTGCATGTACACAAGGTACGCAGTGACGGGCACGATCACCGTGAGGGCGCAGGCCGTGATGAAGCCAACGCGGCTCGACGGTTTGGCGGCCGGAGTGTCACTGTCGCCCGGAGCGGTTTCTTCGAGCACGCGGGTTTCAATTTCGGCGCGCGTTTCGTCGTACTCTTCCTTGGTCACGCGGCCCGCCTTGAACTCGTCTTCAAGTTCGGCGAACTGCTGCCGCAGAAGGCGCAGATTGTCCTCGCGGCGCATCGCTTCACCGTCATCGGCGCGTTTGCGCAACAGAGGAAGACCGATCATCACGATGGCAAAGACCACCATGGCGGCCGTCAGACAGATAAACGTCAACAGCATGGTCCCTCCCCTTATTCTTCACCGCGCAAAAGCGCCTGCGCGCGCTTTTGCTCTTCGTCCGAGAGCACGCGCTCCGTGGCGGCAGCACTTTGCTTGCGGCGGCGCAGATTCATATAGAAGGCCACGAGCGCAATCAAAAAGAGCGCCACGGGACCGACCCACAAAATCACGGTCGAAGCTTTAAAGGGCGGCTTGTAGAGCACGAAGTCCCCGTAGCGGTCCACCATGTAGTCGATGATTTCCTTGTCGGTGCGGCCGGCGTTGATCTGTTCAATCACCTGATTGCGCAAATCGACGGCCAGATCGGCGTTGGAGTCGGCAATCGACTGGTTCTGACACACGAGGCAGCGCAGCTGCTCGGAAATGGCCAAAACGCGCTTGTGTTCAACCGGGTCGAACGCCGTGGCAGCCGCTTCCTTGGAGGGAGCAGCCGTTTGGGCGACGGCCGGCATCGTACTCGAAACCCCAAAAATCAGGGTCAGCACGGCGGCCAGAGTTGCAAAAAAGGTTTTCATAAATCTTGTGTCTCCGATGTCCGTTCTTACTGACGCTCGAGTTCATCAACGATAGGCTTGACGGTCTTGGTCCAGATCTCTTCGGTCATGGGACCGATGACCTTGTAGCGAATCACGCCCTTCTTATCGATCACGAACGTCTCGGGAGCACCGTAGACACCGAAGTCGATGGCCGTACGGCCGTCGGCGTCGACGAGTACCAGATCGTAGGGATTGCCGAGCGCGCGCAGCCACTGTTCGGCCATGCGCGGCTTGTCGCGGTAGTTGTAGCCGACCATGATCGTCTTAACGCCCGTGTTCTTGAGCTGCACGAAGTACGGATGCTCGTACTGACAGGCCTCACACCAAGAGGCCCAGACGTTGAGCAGATACACCTTGCCGAGAAGGTCCTTCTTGGTGACGGTCTTGCCCTGCATCGTGGGCAGCACGAATTCGGGGGCCGGCTTGTCGATGAGAGCCGACGGCACCTTGCGGGGATCCAGATACAGTCCCTTAAAGAGAAAGCCGCACACAAACAGAAAGACGGCAAGCGGAACGAGATACTTCCAACGCATGGCTTAGGCCTCCTTCTTGGTATTGGACTTGCGACGGACGCGATAGCGGCGATCGAGCATGGCGAGGAACCCGCCCAAACTCATGACGATCGTGCCCCACCAGATCCAGGTTACGAAGGGCTTGCGGTAGGCACGCACGATCCAACCGCCGTTGCCCACGGGCTCACCCATGCTCACATAGATGTCGCCGTCGATCGAGTGGCGGATGGCCGCTTCGGTCATCGGCATCGAACGCGAGCTGAAGTAGTTGCGCTTTTCAGGGTACAGGCGCACGATTTCCTTGCCGTTCTTTTCGACGCGGAACTGGCCCTGCGTGGCGGTGTAGTTGGCGCCGCGCACTTCCTTGGTACCTTCAAAATGGAAGGTATAACCGCTCACCGTGACGTGTTCGCCGGGGAACATGCGCACGTCGCGCTCGGCGGGGTAGCCCTTAACGAGTGCCACGCCGACCACGAACATGGCCACGCCGATGTGCGCCAGATGCATGCCCCAGAAGGCACGCGGGTGCTTAAAGAGCTTCACAAAGAACGAGCCCTGCATGTTGCGGCCGCGTTCGCGAATGTTGTCGATCGCGCTCAGCGCCACCCAGACGGCAAGCGTCATGCCGACGAAGACCCAGGTACTCCAGGCCCCCATCGCAAAGGGGGTTGCCGCGCCGACAACGACGGCCACAGCCAGAATCACAGAAAGACGCTTGGCGAGCCACTTGGGATCGGCTTCCTTCCAGCGGGCAAAAGGCGCCACGCCCAAAAGGAACAGCATCGGCAACATCAGAGGACCGAAGACGGCGTCAAAGTAAGGGGGCCCGACGGAAATCTTGCCGGCGTTAAGGGCATCCAGAAAGAGCGGGTAGAGCGTACCGAGAAGCACCGCGCCCATGGCTACCACGAGAAGCACGTTGTTCACCAGGAGCATCGATTCGCGCGAGATCATCGAAAAGCTCCCGCCCAAACCCACCGTCGGTGCGCGCCAGGCAAAAAGCAGGAACGACAGACCGATGACGGCGATAAGGAACGCCAGAATGAAGATGCCGCGTTCCGGATCGGTGGCAAACGCGTGCACGCTCGTCAGAATGCCCGAACGCACGAGGAAGGTTCCAAGAAGCGAGAGCGAGAACGTGATGATCGCCAGAAGAACCGTCCAGATCTTGAAGCAGCCGCGCTTTTCGGTCACGGCCAAACTGTGCATCAGAGCCGTGCCCGTAAGCCAGGGCATGAAGGACGAGTTTTCCACCGGATCCCAGAACCACCAGCCGCCCCAGCCGAGTTCGTAGTACGACCAGTAGGAGCCAAGGCTGATGCCGAGCGTCAGAAGAATCCAGGCCCATGTCGTCCAGGGACGCATCCAGCGCGCCCAAGCCACATCGAGCTTACCGCCGATCAGCGCCGCAATGGCAAACGCGAAGGGCACCGTGAAGCCCACGTAGCCCATGTAGAGCAACGGCGGATGGAAGACCATGCCCGGATCCTGCAGCAGGGGATTGAGGTCGCCCCCTTCGGGTGCGGCCGGAAACAGGCGCAGGAACGGATTGGAGGTAAACAGCATGAAGGCAAGAAAGCCCACCATGATGAAGCCCATGACGCCCAACACGCGGGCGACGGTTTCATCGGGCAGACGGCGGCTCAAAAGAGCCACACAAAGACCCCACCACGACAGCGTCAGCGCCCAGAAGAGAATCGAACCCTCATGCGAGCCCCAGGTCGCAGCCACCTTGTAGTACCAAGGCAGAAGCGAATTGGAGTTGTTCGCCACATTGAGCAGCGTAAAGTCGCTGATGTAGAAAGAATAGGCAAGGCATCCGAAGGCCGTGGTGACGAACACCGCGATCGCCAGCGCCACGGTGCGCGACAAAGCCATCCACGACCGGATGCCCTTGGCCGCCCCGACGAGCGGAAACACGCACTGCACCACGGCAAGTACGAGCGCCAGAATCAGAGCAAAATGACCGATTTCAGCTAACACAAATATCCCCTTTCAGGAGTTCTAAAGACTGAGCCAAACCTTAGCTCTTGGGTTTGTTGGCCTCGCGGCTGCCCTTTTCGTCGAGCGTCTTCATGGCGGCGTGCGCCTTGTCGACGGCGTCCTGGGCCTCAGGAGGCATGTAGTTTTCATCGTGCTTGGCAAGCACTTCGCTTGCAACGAAGATGCCCTCGGAGTTGAGCTTGCCCTGAGCGACAACACCCTTGCCCTCCTTAAAGAGGTCGGGCAGGATACCCTTGTACTGCGTCGGGATGACGGCCGCAGTGTCAGTGATACCGAACTGTACGGTCACACCGTCGGCAAGACGCTTGACCGAGCCCTCTTCGACCATGCCGCCCATGCGGAAGGTACGTCCCTGAGGCGCCTCCTTGGCGGCGACCTGCATGGGAGAGTAGAAAAACACGAGGTTGTCGTTGAAGGCAGAAAGCATCAGATAGACGCCCACGCCGACGACGGCCACTGCGCCGCCGATCAACGCCAGACGTTTGGTTGCGGATCCGCTCATTAAGTTGTCTCCTCAAAAATAACGGCTTTCAAAAAGCGTTCCCGGTGTCGGTCAGTTCTCGCGGGTTTCACGCATGGCGCGCGCTTCGCGAACAAGACGCGTCATCGCCTTGGCGCGACGCTTGCGCAGACCGAAGATTTCAGCAGCAGCCAAAAGCACGGCCACACCGTACACGGTCCAGACATACACCCCGTGACCGTCCATGTGCAGCAGATGCGAAATTGAATTCCAATCCATGATTAAAGGTCCTTTGAAGTGTCGACACTCAGAGTTCACCGGCAAGGGCTGCGTCCTGCGCCCAAGGTTCGCGGCGTTCGCGCTCGAGAATGATGGTGCGGGCACGGGCAAAGCTGCTTGCAAAGCTGTAGATCCAGAACGCGGCCACCATCAGCAAAAGGGTGGTGAGCATGATCGGATGGATGGAAGCGCCCTTACCGGTGATCGAAGCGCCCTGATGCAGGGTGTTCCACCACTTCACCGAGAAGTAGATGATAGGCACGTTCACCACACCGACCAGAGCAATCACGGCGCAGGCCTTGTCGGCGCGCCGCCAGTCGGCGATCGAACTTTGCAACGCCAGATAGCCGAGGTACAAAAAGAGCAGGATAAGTTCACTCGTCAGACGAGCGTCCCACACCCAGTAGGTCCCCCAGGTCGGACGTCCCCAGATCGAGCCCGAAAGCAGTGCAAAGAAGCACATCACTGCCCCCGTAGGCGCCATGGCAGCGGCAAAGACGGAACACATCTTGTTGTTGGTCGCCAGCGCCAGTGCGGCAAACACGGCCATCATCACGTAGATGAGCATGCTCATCCAGGCCGAGGCGACGTGCACGAAGATGATGCGGTAGGAGTTGCCCTGCGTCGCGTCGATCGGACAGACAAAGAAGGCCATGTAGGCCGCCACGATCGCAAGCACAAGCGCAACGATGTAGCACAGGCGCACCGACTTGCCGGCAAACTGATAAAAGCCCTGAGGGTCAAAGAGAGATTTCATGTGAGGCTCTTTGGTTGAAGAAAAATCGTTACTGAATCGAAATGCGCAAAGCCGCCGAAATGGCAAAGGGGGCCGCCGCAAGCGCAAGAAAACTCAGAGCCGCCGTCACCATCAGATAGGCTGTGGGACTCACGGAAATAGCCACCTGCACAGTCGCCCCCGCGCCGAACGTGAGCACGGGAATGTAAAGCGGCAGCACCAGAAGGCTCGTGAGCACCGAGCCGGCCCTGAGGCCCAGCGTGAGCGCGGCACCGATGGCGCCGACCAGACTCAGCACGGGCGTCCCCAACAGGAGCGAGGCCATCAGCACGCTCGTCTGCTCGAGGGGAAGGTCGAACATGATGCCGAAGACGGCGGTAAAGACCGTGATCGGAATCCCGGTGACAAGCCAATGGGCAAAAACCTTGGCAAGGACAATGACGGTCAGGGGCTCGGCGGAAATAATCATCTGCTCGAGCGTGCCATCCGTGTAGTCGTGGGCAAAAATGCGCGGCAACGAAAGAAGAGCCGCCAACAGAGCCGCCACCCAGATGACGCCCGGGGCCATGCTGCGCAACAGCTCCTGCTCGGCACCGACCCCCAAAGGCACGAGCGTAATCACGACGGCAAAAAAGAACAGCGTCTGCACGATGTCGGTTTTCTGCCGCAGCGCCAGCATCAGGTCGCGGCGCACAACCGCAAGAAACAGATTAAACATGCTCGCCCCCACGTGCACAAACCTTCTTTTTGCGCGGCGCAAACTGCGACACGTCCACCGTCATGCGATGCTCTTCAGGCACACCGGTGTCGCACTCCTGGTGCGTGGTGTAGATGACGATGCCGCCGCGGGCCACATGTTCGGCAACAGTGGCGGCAAGATTGGCAACACTTGCCACGTCAAGGGCAACGAACGGTTCGTCGAGAATCCACACGGGCTTACTCGACGACACAAACAGACGTGCAAGCGCCACGCGGCGACGCTGCCCCTGCGACAACTCCCCGGTCAGGTGGTCTGCAAAGTCGGTCAGACCCACGTGCCCGAGCGCCTGCATAATTTGCTCGTCGGTCACGATGATGTTGCCCATGCGGCTGGCGACACGCACATTCTCCAAAGCGCTCAGATCGTCCTTAACGCCGTTCATGTGCCCGATGTAGAGCATGTCCTTGTGGTAGTCCTCCTTGAGGCGCGCAATATCGCGTCCCTTGTAGAGTACCCGACCGCTGTCGGGCGCCATGAGGCCCGTGAGCAGACGCAAAAGACTCGTCTTACCGGTTCCGTTGGCACCCGCCAGACGCACGAGCGTGCCGGCGCGCGCCGTGAATTCAAGGCCGGTAAAAAGCAGCCGTTCGCCGCGCTCAAGATCGAGCTTTTCGGCAGCCAGTGTGGGCAGTTCTTGACTTTGGGTCATCAGCTAAAGGGGTAAACACCCGATTTTTTATCGTGCGGGCCTCAGCACAGCACAGCCTTTCAGGCATGCAAAATCCTGAAACAAATGCTTGCACAAAGCCCAAGTTTAGAAGTTTGAGTTTAGTAAGCGTCGATTAAGAAAGTCTTATTTTTGGGCCCGATAGCCTGAATTGATCGGCCCGATTAAGAGGCGCACAACCGTGGCGGGCCACTCCTTTGTATCCATACAAAAGGACACAGTTGTTCCGACGCTCGCGCACGGCAGCGTGCGTTGCGGGCACTGTCAGACGCAACGAAAACGCCTACAATCTTAGGATTGGCTTTTGCGCGCATTCTACGGAACAGACGCCGATGTTTCGCCTCGGAGCGCTTAGCCCGCTATTTCAACAAGACTACAACACACACGGAGATTGTTACTCATGCGCAGTGATCCCTTGACCAAAGGCATTAATGCCGCCCCGCAACGGAGCCTTCTCAAAGCGCTCGGCCTGTGCGACGCTGAAATCGGCAAGCCCCTGATCGGCGTTGTCAGCTCCAAGAACGACATCGTGCCCGGCCACATGAACCTCGACAAGATCGTCGAGGCTGTCAAGCAGGGTGTGGCTCTCGGAGGCGGCGTGCCCATCGTCTTCCCGGCGATTGCCGTCTGCGACGGTCTGGCCATGGGTCACGTCGGCATGAAGTACTCGCTCGTGTCGCGCGAACTCATTGCCGACAGCACTGAAGCGATGTCCACCGCCCACCCCTTCGACGGTCTGGTGCTCGTGGCAGCCTGCGACAAGAATGTTCCTGGACTTCTGATGGCCGCGGCGCGCCTCAATGTTCCTTCGATCGTCGTGTCGGGCGGCGCCATGCTCGCCGGCCACTTCGAAGGCCGCAAGGTGTCGTACTCCAACATTTCCGAAGGTGTGAGCCAGTTCCGCACCGGCAAGATCACGCAGATCCAGTTTGAGGACCTCGAAAACAAGGCCTGCCCGTCCTGCGGCTCGTGCTCGGGCATGTTCACCGCCAACTCGATGAACTGCCTCTCGGAAGTGCTCGGCATGGCTCTGCCCGGCAACGGCACGATTCCTGCGGTCATGTCGGCCCGTCTGCGTCTTGCCAAGGAAACGGGCCTCAAGATCATGGAACTCGTCAAGAACGACGTCAAGCCGCGCGACATCATGACCAAGGAAGCGTTCATGAACGCTCTGGCGATCGACATGGCCCTTGGCTGCTCGACGAACTCGATGCTCCACCTGCCCGCCATCGCACACGAATGCGGGATCGATCTGGATCTTTCGATTGCCAACGAGATCAGCGCCAAGACACCCAACCTGTGCCATCTCGCGCCGGCCGGCAACCACTACATCGAAGAACTCGATGAAGCGGGCGGCATTCGTGCCGTGATGGCTGAAATCGCCAAACTCGGCGTGCTTCACCTTGATCTGCCGACCGTCACCGGCAAGACCGTGGGCGAAAACATCAAGGGCGCCCGCATCACCAACACCGAAATCATTCACACCGTGCAAGCCCCGATTGCTCCGACGGGCGGCATCGCCGTTCTAAAGGGCAACCTCGCCCCCGAAGGTTCGGTCGTCAAACGTGCCGCCGTTGCGCCCGAAATGATGCACCACAAGGGTAAGGCCCGCGTCTACGACTGCGAAGAAGATGCCCTGAACGCCATCTACGGCGGTCAGATCAACCCGGGCGAAGTCGTGGTGATTCGCTACGAAGGTCCCAAGGGCGGCCCCGGCATGCGTGAAATGCTCAACCCCACCTCGGCCATCATGGGTTCGGGGCTGGGCAACTGCGTGGCCCTCATTACCGACGGCCGCTTCTCCGGCGCCACCCGCGGTGCCGCCATCGGCCACGTCTCGCCCGAAGCGGCCGTGGGCGGTCCGATCGCCCTCGTCGAAGAAGGCGACATGATCGAAATCGACATCACCAACAACGCCATCAGCGTGGATGTGTCCGATGAAGAAATGGCCCGCCGCCGCGCGGCCTGGAAGCCCCGCGCTCCGCGCGTCACGCACGGCTATCTGTCGCGCTACGCCAAGCTCGTGAGTTCGGGCATGAAGGGTGCCGTGCTGAGCTAACGCTCCTGCCGACCGTTTAAAGCAAAGCCGACCGTATTTCCTCGTGGAAACGGTCGGCTTTTTTGTGGAGCA
>CAMAHM010000055.1 GCA_945834535.1 uncultured Sutterella sp.
CTAGTCAACCAAGGCTTGTTGCCAAGCCTCCGTCTTCAGACGGGGGTGGGTTGACGATTCCTCCCGGATTTTTTGTTTGTTTTTTCGCGGTTCACGCAATGTAGCGCAAATCGGGCGGCAAGCGCAGGGCAGGGCAATAAAAATCCCGATTCTCCTTGCGGTATTACCTTCCGCCAAAAAGAAAGCGCTCCGCGGATACACGATCCGGGAGCGCTCGGCGCACCGAACCGGCGGTGCGCACGATCAACGCAGAGTGTCGATCAGCAACGGCAGCGACGGGCGAGTTCGACCGCCTTGCCGATGTAGGTCGCCGGCGTCAGAGCCTGCAGACGCGCCTTGGCGTCGGCGGGGATTTCCAGCGTGTCGATGAACGCATGAATGACTTCGGGCGTCATGTGGCCCTTGCCGCGGGTGAGCGCCTTGAGCTTTTCGTAGGGCTTGGGCACGCCGTAGCGGCGCATGACGGTCTGAATGGCTTCAGCGAGCACTTCCCAGGCGGCATCCAGATCTTCGGCCACGCGGTCGGCGTTGAGTTCGAGCTTGCCCAGACCGCGTTCAAGGGCGGCGTAGGCAACGAAGGCGTAGCCGAAGGCAACACCCAGGTTGCGCAGCACGGTCGAGTCGGTGAGGTCGCGCTGCCAGCGGCTCACGGGCAGCTTGCCGGCGAGGTGGTTCAAAAGCGCATTGGCGATGCCCAGATTGCCTTCGGAGTTTTCGAAGTCGATCGGGTTGACCTTGTGCGGCATGGTCGAGCTGCCGACTTCGCCTTCCTTGAGCTTTTGCTTGAAAAAGCCCATGGAGATGTAGCCCCAGACGTCGCGGTCAAAGTCGATGAGCACGGTGTTGGCGCGTTCGATCTCGTGAAAGAGCTCGGCCATGTAGTCGTGCGGTTCGATCTGAATGGTGTGGGTGTTGAAGGTCAGTCCCAGCACTTCTTCGATCACGCGACGGCTGTGGGCTTCCCAGTCATAGTCGGGGTAGGCGATGAGATGGGCGTTGAAGTTGCCCACGGCACCGTTCATCTTGGCGTAAAAGCGCACGTCTTCGATGGCGCGGATGATGCGGCCCAGACGCACGGCAACGTTGGCCATTTCCTTGCCGACGGTGGTCGGGCTGGCGGTCTGACCGTGGGTGCGCGAGAGCATCGGCACATCGGCCCAGTCGTTGGCAAAGCGGGCGATGTGGGAGCGGATCGCTTCAAGGCGAGCAACGAGAGCCTTGCGGCCGGCCGTGAGCATCAGCGCATGACTGGTGTTGTTGATGTCTTCGCTCGTGCAGGCAAAGTGCACGAATTCACTGGCCTTGGCGAGTTCTTCGTCGTGCGCAACCTGTTCCTTGATCCAGTATTCCACGGCCTTGACGTCGTGGTTGGTGGTTGCTTCAATGGCCTTGATCTGGGCGCAGGACTCTTCGTTGAAGTTGTCTGCAAGCGAGCGCAGGAACGCCACGCCCTTCTCGGAGATGGGCGCCAGTTCCTCAAAGCCGGCCTGCGAGAGAGCGATCAGCCATTCGACCTCCACACGCACGCGGGCGTTCATGAAAGCCGATTCGGAGAAGATGTCGCGCAGTTCTGCGCATTGACGGGCATAACGGCCGTCCAGGGGGCTGAGCGCAGTCAGCGGAGAGAGCGTCTGCATAAATAAATACTCTGTGATGGAGAAAAGTTCGAATTCAGACTGTGTGCGGCAGAGCCGGCGAGGCGTTCGCACACACAGCCCATTATTTTAGCAATCGTCAGGCCAGGACGGATACCGCGACTAGGATGCGGCCGCGCAGGTTTCAGCCGCCTGTTCGCGCGCCCATTGGCGGCGCAGCATGGCGCGTTGGGAAAATTCGCATCCGCACCAGAGCTGGTTGTAGAAGTTGTGGATTTTTAACAGTTCGGCACGACGGTCCTGCAGACCTTCCTTGCGCCAGTTGCGGTCCCAGAAAAGGACGCCGGGGTGGGCCTCTTGGGCAAGACAACCCGCGCGGGACACCTGTTCCAAAGACTTCCAACGCGACGAAGCTAGGCTCGTGGTAAATCGGGCAATCCCAAGTTCGCGGGCTTTGGCTGCGGCAGCCGACAGGCGCAGATTAAAGCAGGCTTGGCAGCGCCGTCCGCGTTCAGGTTCGTTTTCAAGCCCCCGTACGGCCGCGAGCCAGGCCTCATGGTCGCGGTCTCCGTCGATGACGGTGATGCCGAGCTCCCGACAGTAGCGCACAAGTTCGGCCTTGCGCTTGTCGTATTCTTCCTGCGGGGCGATGTTGGGGTTAAAGAAGTACACCACCGGTTCGATGTCGTGCGCGCGCATCCATTCAATGATGGCGGCCGAACACGGGGCGCAGCAACTGTGAAGTAGGACTTTTTCTATCATGGCGCGCATGATACCGCCGCCCGAACGGCCTCTGTTGTCTAACCGTCTCAAAACAGGCGAAAAAATTGCGCTCGCGATATTTACATTGACCGCGAAGTGTGTAAGAATGCGGGCTTCAAATTTTTTGCGTTTGAGGATGATATGCGCCCCAAGGGTGGGGTGCACGACTTGAACGCTTAACTCAACCGCCGGAAAAACGCCGGTAAACACACAAGGATTAGGTGCTCAATGCCTACCATTCGCGTTAAGGAAAACGAACCTTTTGAAGTCGCCCTGCGCCGTTTCAAGCGCGCCATCGAAAAGTCGGGCCTGCTCACCGAGCTGCGCTCGCGCGAGTTCTACGAAAAGCCCACCGCTGAACGCAAGCGCAAGAAGGCTGCCGCCGTCAAGCGCCACTACAAGCGTCTGCGCAGCATGATGCTGCCCAAGAAGCTGTACTGATCTTTACCGCACCGATTCCTTGCCGCGCCGGGCCGTTCGTATTGAGGTCCGGCGAGCGCACCCGCCGCGCCGACGCCTGCGCGTTGAGCCGCCGGAGCGGGTGATTATCAAAAGCGTAGAAGGACATTTGCTGACATGACCGTCAAAGCCAGAATTACCGAAGACATGAAAAGCGCCATGCGTGCGCACGAAACGGCCCGCCTGTCGGCGCTGCGTCTGCTGCTGGCCGCGATCAAGCAAAAGGAAGTCGACGAACAGGTCGAGCCGACCGACGAAATGGTGAGCGGCGTCATTGCCAAGCTCGTCAAGCAGCGTCGTGACTCGGTCGAACAGTACCTCAAGGCCGACCGCAAGGATCTGGCCGACAAGGAACAGTTTGAAATCGACGTTCTGTCCGTCTACATGCCCAAGCAGATGAGCGATGAAGAGATCCGCGTCGTTGTCGACGAAGCGATCGCCGCCGTCGGTGCTACGGGTATGGCTGCCATGGGCAAGGTGATGGGAATCGTCAAGGGCAAGTGCGCCGGCAAGGCCGATATGGGCCGTGTTTCGGCACTCGTCAAGGCTGCTTTGACCGCCTGACCGCCTTTTTAAAATCAGACAGCGCCGGCTGCACGCAGGGTAGTAGGAGCGTGCATGACCCAGGCAACAGGCCGATACCGGGTTTTGTGGAGGTGAATGCTCCCCGGGTCGGCTTCATTTTTTTCTAAATTCGTGTTTTTTCGTCAACGGCACCCGCCTCGGATGCCCCGACACGGCAGAACACACTAAACTGCTTTTTTTGTCGGGCCCGGCCGCTCATTCTTCTTTGTCCTTCCCGTTTGCAGCATGATTCCGCAGAACTTTATTCAGGAACTTCTGAGCCGCGTGGATATTGTTGATCTCATCAACAAGGTCTCGCCGCTTAAAAAGACGGGCAAGAACTACATGTGCTGCTGCCCGTTTCACAAGGAAAAGACGCCGTCTTTTTCCGTAAGTCCCTCCAAGCAGTTCTACAAATGCTTCGGGTGCGGCGCATCGGGCAACGCGATCGGGTTCGTGATGCAGCTCGAGTCGCTCAATTTTCCGGACGCCGTCGAAAAGCTGGCCGAAAGCGTCGGCATGACCGTACCCAAGGATCCGCAGGCGCAGAAAAAAAGTGCCCGCGCCCGCACGCTCACGGACTACATGGCCGAAGCCATGCACTACTACACGGACTGTCTGAAGAACGCCCCAGCCTGCGTGGAGTACCTCCGAGGACGCGGCATTTCCGGTCAGACGGCGGCGCGTTTTGCGCTCGGCTACTCGCCCGATGCATGGCAGGCCCTGGAAGACGTGTTCGGCGAGCACTACGCCAGTCCCGATCTTGAGGAAACCGACGGGTGCGGCCTTGTCATCCGCAACGAGCAGGGCAGGCGGTACGACCGCTTCCGCGGCCGCCTGATGTTTCCCATCCGCAATCCGCGCGGACAGACGATTGGGTTCGGGGCACGAACTCTGAACGGCGACGAGCATCCCAAATACCTCAACAGTCCGGAAACCGCCCTCTACCACAAGGGGCACGAAATCTATGGGCTCTACGAAGCTCAGCAGACGGTGCGCAGCAAAAACCGCGCCATCGTCTGCGAGGGTTATATGGACGTGATCCAGCTCTCGCAGGCCGGTTTTGAAGAAGCCTGCGCCTGTCTTGGAACGGCGGTTACGAGTGAGCACGTTACCAAGCTGTTGCGTCTGGCCGATCGCGTGTATTTCAGTTTTGACGGCGACGAGGCCGGTCAGCACGCTCTTGAAAGAGCCATGCATGCGGCCGTGGCGGTCGTGACCGACACGCAGGAAGTGCGGTTTGTGGTGCTCCCCAAGGAGCACGATCCGGACAGCCTCATCAAGGAGCAGGGGGCCGCAGCCTTTGAGGCCGAGATTGAAAAGAGTCTGACGCTCTCGCAGTTCATGGTTCGGGTGCTCACCGCCGGCTGCGACATGGCCACGGCCGAGGGGCGCAGCCGCTTTCTGCACGACGCCAAACCCCTTATCGTGGCGATGACTCGCGCGCCCGCTCTGCGCGCGCAACTTATCAACGAACTTGCGCTGCATGCCAGAACGACCGCCGAGGAAGCGGCGCGCTTTTTCGGCGTGGCCGCGCCCGAAAGTCGCGCAATGAGCGCCGCCCGCGACATCGTCCGCAACCGTCCCGGTTTTTCCCGAGCGGGGGAGGGATTTGAGAGATTCCGCTACGGACGTTTTTCCGATCGCGTCAAATCGCAGGCCGCCCGCACGATTTTGCCCGCAGAACCCGCGCAGGACGGTAAAAAAATGCGGCTGCTGCAGATCTTTCTCAACTTCCCCGAGCTTGTCGAGGAGTTTTCTCCGCGCATCGAAGAGGAATTTGTCGGCAGCGATGAGCCGATTGATCGCGCGATCGTTGAAGTCTGGCGCGCGGTTCTTGCGCAGGAAAACGGCGTGCAGACGTCCTTTTTGCTCACGCTGCTGCGTTTGAGTGAACATTGGCCGCTTTACAGCCGCCTTGTGGCGCAGGAGCTTGAGCTGCAGACCAGTGTGGAGATGGCTCACTCTGAGAGCGTGCTTGCTTTTGACAAGATGGAGCTTGATCGCGTGGAAAGTGAAGTCGCTGCGGCGCTGCAGACTGCGCAGGTGGACATTGCCCGCGTCCGAGCGCTCAACGACCGCAGGCTTCACCTTAAGGCGAGCATTGCCGAGGAGCAGGCCCGCCAGATCCAGGCCGTGGCTCAGGCGTAGTAGCCTTTTATTGTCGTCTCGAACAGACTCCAGCTGTTGTAGTCGGCTTCAAGAAGCGGGTAGTCCCAGCAACCGAGCTGATGGAACACGTCGCCTCCGAAGCCGTGCTTGAATTTCCAGAGCCCGTACATCGGGTGCGTCGGGTCCGGGCTCGGAGCGACGCCGAACATGTCGTATTCAAGACACCCGGCGGCTTTGGCCCGGCAAATCGCAGCCCACTGCAGTGCGTACGTCGGCATGAGATGGCGCATCTTTGAGCTCGATGCGCCGTAAAGATAGGTTGCGCGGTGTTCGGAGCGCACGAGAAACATCGCTGCCAGAGGCTCGTTTTGATGCCAGGCCGTCAGAAGGCGTACGCCTACTTCGTTTGAGAGGACCGAGGAAAAAACCGAGCGGAAGTACCGGATGTCGTTGATGTGCAGCCCGTTGCGGCGAGCCGTTTCGAGGTAGAGCGCATACCAGACGTCGAGTGCGTCGGCCCCGCCCGCCCGCACCTCGATTGCCTTTTTCTGCGACAGGCGGATGTTGTAGCGCGTCTTGGGTTTCATCGAGGCAAGAATGCGCTCTTCCGAGCGTGTGAGATCGAGCACGATCGTGTCGGCGGGCAGTACGTTCATATTCGACTTTCGCAGGTTGTGCTCGGCCGTTCCGAAATTGAGATTGATTTCCTGGAATTCCTTTTTGGGCAGTCCCCGCCAGCGTCCCGACTCGTCGAAATCTTCGGCCTTGCACCAACGCGACATCCAGTTGAGGTCGTAGCGGATCGCCACGCATCCGGGATCGAGGTAGGAGCGCAGACACTCGGAGAGTTCCTCAAGAAAGCGGCCCTGGTTTTCTTCGCTCGGTTCAATCTCGGGTCCGTAGGGGACGTAGGCGTTGTAGCGGTCGCGCCCGATGAACTGCTGGAACATGACCAAATCGGCCTGCGTGCGCGCGTAGCCGCCGACTCCCGTGTAGATGTCGCTGTTGCGGACGCTGAACTCAAAAGCCCGCGAGTTGAGACCCAGGATTGTTTGACCCGCGACCAAAAGGCTGTTTGCTGAACAATGGGCGTGCGGTAGGCATCCAGGACGGACTTCGGGGCGACGGAAAGCTGCATGTCTGGCGGTGTGCTGTGCACCTCAAAAAAACAAAAAAAGAGCACCGACCGTCCGGGCAGACGATCGGTGACTGAATCCTTTTTAGGATAGCCCAAAATCGGAGCATGTTTGCTGCGAACGTCAACGATTGTCTCAAATGTTGTGAAATATCAGACAATTACTGATTGTTGACATTTCCGTCGAAGGTTTGTATAATATAATGTATTGTCCGTAAAAGTCTTCTTTATAGAAAGAAGGATTTCGGGCAATGGAGACCTTTCCAAAGGGGCGCCGACCTCAATCCAGCCCGCGCGCGAAAAAGCGCCGGGAATTCAGCCCATGGCAACACACAAATTGGGGCGCCCGGCAAAGTTCGATCGTGGAAACGCGTTTTTCCGTGGCGACGAACCGGCCGGAAAGAGTTCAATGACGGCGAATCGCCCGTCTGTCGGAGACGACTGCTCAATGCGTCGGTTCCGCGGCGGGTCGTACGTGTTTGTGACTGAAGCGGCAAGGGGCTGAATTCCTTTTCTTATGCGATCGTGCGCTCACGCGAGCGCCGTACCCGATCGAAACACTCCATTGAAAAACAACAATCGGGATCTGTGCGTATTTTGTCTGCGCATCGGAACGCGTTGTTTTTTCGCTGTGCTTTCGTGTGAAAAGCCTTGATCGGGAAGCGGCGTTGCGCGGATGTGCGTGCGTCTTTCTCAGTTCCCCGTACTTCAAGTTTCTGTGTGCACGGCGCCGTGCATTGAAAGCGATGCGTTAATTATTTTTGAGTGATTGAAGAGTTTTATGGCTACTAAGAAGACTGCCCGAACCAAGCAGACCTCCGTTGAAGAAAAAGACGCTGCCCAGTGGCTCGATGAAAAGGTTGAACTTGCCGACAACGTGCAGGTGATCGCCGAGGAGCAGGCTAAGCCTGCTAAGAGCGCCAAAAAAACAACGACTAAAAAGCGTGTTGCCAAGAAAACGAGCGAAGCTGCTGCCGCCGAAACGGTGAGCGCTGCTGAGTCCGATGCCGAACCCGCTCCCAAACCCAAGCGCGGCCGCAAGGCCAAGGCAGCGGCCGACGATGGTGCTGCTCCCGCCAAGAAGGCCAAGGGTGGCCGCAAGAGTAAGGCCCGTGAAGAGGTCGAGGACGAAGACGTCCTTGTCGATATTGAACCCGATGACAGCGGCGACACCGACGAGCTCGCAGCCATCGAAAACATGGACAAGCTGGCCGATCAGATCGAAGCGCTTGAATCGGGTTCTGTGCCTGCGACCACGGCCGATGATGAAGAGTCTGCGACCAACGGCGGCACCAAGGGATACAGCGCCCTTGTGCGTCTGGGCCGTCAGCGCGGTTGGGTGACGTTGTCCGAAATCAACGACCACCTGCCCGATAATGCCGTGCGTACCGAAGAAGCGCTCACGGAAATTACCGAGCAGCTTCAGCGTCTTGGCATCCAGACCTACGAAACGCCGCCCTCGGAAGACGACATCATCATGAACAACGCCGTGAGCGATGATGACGACATCAGTGAAGAAGATGCCGCCGCCATGCTCACGCCAGAGGAAAGCGCCGGTCTTTCCAAGGATCCGCTGCGCGCCTATCTGCGCGGCGTCGGTTCTCATAAGCTGCTCACCCGTGCCGGTGAAATTGAAGTCGCCAAGTCGATTGAGCTCTTTACGGCGCGTCTGCTGTCGGCCATCATCCGTCACCCGATGGCCGTCGAGGAACTCATCAAGATGGCCGAAGTGCTCAAGAGCGATGATGCGGCCATCGATCAGGTGATCGACGGCTTCACCGATTCGCAGGCCCTTGCCGAAATCGATGAAAACGACGAAGGCGCCTCCGACGGCGTGACCACCGACATCGGTGCGGCCGCCATGACGACCGAGCAGCTGCAGGAAATGAAGCAGCGCGCCATTCAGCTTTTTGACGACTGCGAAATCTACCTCAGTCAGATCCGCGAGTGCTTCCGTGACCCCAAGCGTCAGGACGTTTACAAGGCTTCCCGTGAGGCCATCACCCGCGAACTGGCCCCCGCGCGTTTTGCCGTCAAGGCCGTCATGCAGCTCACCGAGCACATCAACGCCCACATGGACGGCGTGAACGACATCATTCGTCGTCTGCGCGCCCTCATGGTGGATCGCTGCCGCGTGCCGCAGGATCGTTTCCTTGCCGAAGTCAACAACCGCATTCTCGATGCGGCCTGGATCGACGAGCTCATTGCCGAGGGCAAGCCCTACAGCAAGAATCTTGAAATGCACCGCGCTCTTCTTGCGCAGATGCAGAACGAATTGCGTGAGGCCGAAGACAAGGCTCTGCTCACGATTGCCGATCAGCGTGATCTCGCCCGTCAGGTCAAGCTCGCCCAGACCAATCTGGCCAACGCCAAGGCCAAGATGATCGAAGCCAACCTGCGTCTCGTGATTTCGATCGCCAAGGGCTACGTCAATCGCGGTCTGGCGATGACCGACCTCATTCAGGAAGGCAACCTCGGCCTGATGAAGGCCGTCGACAAGTTCGAATACCGCCGCGGCTACAAGTTCTCGACCTACGCGACCTGGTGGGTGCGTCAGTCCGTCACGCGTGCCGTTGCGGACTACGGCAACACGATTCGCATTCCGGTGCACATGACCGAGTCCTACAACAAGATTCGCAGGGTGCGTCAGAAGGTGCTGCAGGAACGCGGCGTCAACCCGACCGATCAGGAACTGTCTGAGTTGTCCGGCGTGCCGCTTGCCAAGGTGCAGCTGCTTACGCAGGCCATGCGCGGCGTCGAATCGATCGATGCGCCCATCGGCGACGATGAGGACGCAAGCCGCCTCGACTTCGTCAAGGGCGACGATCAGGACGATCCGCAGAAGCGCTTCCTGCGCACGGCCATGGAAGAGGAAATTAAGAAGAGCCTCTCCGAACTGCAGCCGCGCGAGGCACAGGTGCTGCGTCTGCGTTACGGCATCGGCACCAATCACGACCACACGCTCGAAGAAGTCGGTCAGGCCATGGGCCTTACCCGTGAGCGCGTGCGTCAGATTGAAAGCGCCGCTATCCGCAAGCTGCGCAGCCCCGAATTTCAGGAGCGTCTGCGCGACTACCTGCTCGTAGCCAACCAGCTCGGTTAAGGCAGTTCGGCTTACGCACTCGCGCATTGAGCGTGAGTGCGGATCGCTCAGACAAAAAAGCCGCATGAGGAATTTCTTCGTGCGGCTTTTCTGTATTCGTTGTTCTAAAAGGCTCTTTTGCAAACTTTAAATTTTTTATTCTCAGGAAAAGTCGAGTCAAATAGTCGCTTTCGAGCGAACGACGTCTGTCAACCAACCCCTGACTGAAGTCAGAGGCTTGGCAACAAGCCTTGGTTGACT
>CAMAHM010000056.1 GCA_945834535.1 uncultured Sutterella sp.
CGATACGACAAATTCGGGTGTTGACGCCTTGCCCGCACGGGCGTAGGGTAACGCGCATCACTCCGCCCGCGGGCGGTCGAAAACGAACGCATTTTTGAGGATTTTTTATGTTCAAACAGCTTCTTGCCGCGCTTGCCTGTGTCGGCCTCATGGGCAGCGCCGTTGCGGGTGCCATGCCCGAAAAAGTCACCATCGTCTACGTCAAGGCTCCCTTTAATCTGCAGAACATGGTCATGAAGCAAAAGGGGCTACTCGAAAAGGCCTTTGCCAAGGACGGCGTGCGCGTGGAATGGAAGAGCATCAACTCGGGCGCCCAGCAGGCGCAGGCCATGGCCGCCGGCTCCGTGGACGTATCGGCCGTCATGAACACGGCCTCCCTGCTGATGGCCAACGGCTCGGGCAATCCGATTCGCGTTGCCACCGGCGTCTCGCACCCTGCCGACACCTTTGCCATCGTCGGCAAGCCCGGTGCCAAGCTCTCAATCAAGGATCTTAAGGGCAAAAAGGTGGCCGGCCCCCGCGGCACGGTGCTCCATCAGCTCCTCGTGGCCGCGCTCGTGAAAAACGGCATGAAGGCTTCGGACGTTGAATTCCTGTCGATGGATCCGGCCGCAGCCATGTCGGCCGTCACGAGCGGGCGCGTTGATGCGGCCCTGCTTGCTGCCTCGCTGATCATCAAGTCCGAAAAGGCCGGCTGCCGCGTGATCACCACCGCCCGCGACCTCGTCAACGTCAACCTCGTGATGACGACGAGCGAAAAGTTTGCCAAGGCCTACCCCGAAGCGCTCGAGAAAATCGTGCGTGTCGAACGTGAAACTCTCGCCTGGATCCGCAGCCACTGGGACGAAGCCGTGGCCATCGGCGCCAAGGAACACGGCATCAGCCTTGAAGACGCTTCGCGCCTTGCCAAGTGGTCCAACTACTACGACACGGTCAGCGCTGCGGACGTCAAGAGTCTTCGCGACGATCAGGCGTTTTTGCTTGAAAACGGTCTGATGCGCGCGCCCGTTGACGTCGACAAGCTCGTGCTGCCGATCGCAAAACGCAAATAAAATTGCCGCCCTTCGGCCCACAAAACGCCCGCCCCGACAGCGGGCGTTTTTTGTCGTGCGTTACAAGCGGGGCACGGCCGACAGGAGTGTGCGCGTGTAGTCCTGCCTTGGGTGTGTGAGCACGTCCCTGGCATTGCCCGCTTCCACAAGGCGTCCGTCCTTCATGACCGCCACCCGATGCGCAGCGTATTCGACCACGGCAAAATTGTGCGTAATCAGCAGCATGGCAATGCCCGTGTCGCGCTGAATGTCGCGCAGAAGATTGAGAACCTGCGCCTGCACGCTCACGTCGAGCGCACTCGTGGGCTCGTCGCACACCAAAAGCTGCGGGCGAACGGCCAGAGCGCGCGCCACGGCAATGCGCTGACGCTGGCCGCCCGAAAACTCATGCGGCAGTCTGCGGGCTGCGTCGGGCGCAAGACCCACGCGCTCAAGAAGCTCGGCAATGCGCCTTTCACGCTCACGCCTGTCCATCCCCGCTTCGAGCGCCGCCAGCCCCTCTTCGATGCAGGCACCGACACTCATGCGCGGGTCGAGTGAGGCAAAGGGATCCTGAAAGACGATCTGCGCAAACCGGCGCAGCCGCCCGTCAAAGCGGCCCCGCCGATCGTAGGCGGCGCGTCCGTTCAAAACAATGCTGCCGCCGATGCGGACCCCCGTCGGCTCCAAAAGCCCGAGCACAGCCTTGGCAAGCGTCGTCTTTCCCGAGCCCGACTCGCCGACAAGCGCAAGCGTGCGCCCGGCTTCGAGCCTCAGAGACACGCCGTCGACGGCACGCGTTGTCTGCGCTCTTTTAAAAAGTCCTCCGTCGCGCACGTACTCGACCGTAAGATCGCTCACCTCAAGAACGGCCGACGACGACGTACCCGCCGTTTCCGTCAGGGCCGGGGCCGTCGGCAGGCTAAAGGGCTTTTTTTCGCAGCAGCGCACCCAGCCTCCGTCGTCCGTGGAAACTGCCGGCACGTCGCCAAGGCAACGGGCAGCGCACTGCGCGCAGCGCGGCGCGTAGCGGCAGCCCTCGGGCATGGCCTCAAGCGAAGGCACCGAGCCCGCAATATGCGGCAGCTCCCGCCCCGCCTTCTCGCGCGAAGGCACGGCCGCCAGAAGCTGGGCCGCATAGGGGTGGCGGGGCGCCGTAAAAAAGGCGTCGGTGTCGCGCATTTCCACCACCATGCCTGCGTACATGAGCGCCACACGATCGGCGTAGCGGCGCACCAGCGCCAGATCGTGCGTGATGAGCAGCAGCGCCACCCCCGTCTCGCGGCACAGTCGCTCGACAAGGTCGAGAATCTGCGCCTGCAGCGTCACGTCAAGCGCCGTGGTCGGCTCGTCGGCAACAAGCACCCGGGGCTCGCAAGCCAGAGCCATGGCAATCATCACGCGTTGCTTTTGTCCGCCCGACAGTTCGTGAGCAAAGCGCCCTGCCTTGTCGGCCCCGAGACCGACGCGATCGAGCCAATCGCCTGCGGCGCGCTGCGCCTCGGTCTTCGTCACGGAGCGGTGCAGCAGCACGGCTTCGGCAATCTGATCGCCCACGGTAATGACGGGGTTTAGACT
Organism: uncultured Sutterella sp.; assembly: GCA_945834535.1. Classification (GTDB taxonomy): domain Bacteria; phylum Pseudomonadota; class Gammaproteobacteria; order Burkholderiales; family Burkholderiaceae_F; genus Duodenibacillus. The sequence goes on from CAMAHM010000056.1 coordinate 2,610, forward strand.
CGTGGCGGGCTCCTGAAAAATCATGGCCGCTTTGGCGCCCCGCACCTTTTGCATCTCGCCTTCGGTGAGTTCGGTGACTTCCAGACCGTCTACCCGAATGGTGCCCGAGGCCAGATACATCGTCTCGGGCAAAAGTCCCATCACGGAAAGCGCCGTCACGCTTTTGCCGCACCCCGACTCTCCCACGATCGCCAGACACCGCCCTGCTTGGAGCGTAAAGCTTACGTCCGTCACAACATCAAGCGCCCTGCCGCCTCCGCAGTCCAAGCGCACCGTAAGGCGCGAGGCCTCCAACACGTTGCCCGACCTCATGATGCCGCCTCCTTGCCTGCGGTCTGACTGCGGGCGGCACGCGGGTCAAAAGCCTCCCGCACCCCGCCCGCAAAAAGGTTGGCCGCGAGCACGAGCGTAAACATGAAGGCAAAACTGGCCGCCAGATTCCACCAAATGACGGGGGAGCGGCTCATTTCCACGGCGGCCGCATTGATCATCGAGCCAAAGGAGTGCATCGTCGGATCCACACCGACGCCCACGTAACTTAAAACCGCTTCGTAAAGGACGATGCCCGAAAAATCGAGCACGGTGACGATCAGCACGATGTGCGCCACGTTGGGCAGCACGTGTCGGGCCATGATGCGCGCATGCGACACGCCGAAGGCGCGGGCCGCCGTCACAAAGTCCATGGCAGAAATCTTCATGGTTTCGGCCCGCAAGAGGCGCGCCAGACTCGCCCAGCCCGTCATGCCGATGATGGCGGCCAAAAGAAAGAGTCGAATATCGGAGCGCTCAAGACTCGTGGCAAAACTTGCCGGATGCGTATCGATAAAGACCTGCACCATCAGCACGCTGGCGGCAATAAGGAGCACCGACGGAATTGAACTAACCGTCGTGTAGACGTATTGGATCACGTCGTCGACCCAGCCCTTGAAGTAGCCCGCAGCGATGCCGAGCACGACGGCAAAAGGAAGGGTCGAAAGGGTGGCAAGCGAGCCGATGACGATAGCGGTGCGCACGCTCTTGATGGCTCCGTAAAGCACGTCGTTGCCCGTGGTATCGGTTCCAAGCACGTGAAAGTGCGGCCAGACGGTCATCAAAAGAGCCGCCGCAAAAAGCGCGCACTGCCACACCAAAATTGCCGGCCGCCAGGGATTGTCGCGGCGCGTCACAACTGTCAGGGCCTGCCGAAAGGCGGTCTTGCGAGCCCACTTCACGACAAGCGCGAGCACCGTCCAAAAGAGCGCCAGCACGAGGACCGCCCCCATCACGCCGATTTCAATGCGGCGCATCAGAAAAATGGCGGCGCCCTCTTCGGACAGATTTGGCGACGCCCCCGTCAGGCGCGCGTGAACGCGCCGACTCGCCCCCTCTTCAAGGACCGTTGTCTTATCAAATTCCCGAAGTGCAAACGGAGCAGAGTAGCTGCGCTCGCGCCCCGCAATGCGCCCGAGCAGCATGTCGTCCAGAAGGCTCACCGCCCGGGGACTGTAGAGCGTCTGCGCCGCATCGGGCTGCCCCGAGAGTGCGTGCCGGTAGTGCACGCTGTCGACCAGCGCCAATACAAAAAACACCGAAAGAACGGCCGCGCAGGCAACGGCGGTGCGGTTGGCAAGTACGAGCGACCACTTGCGGACGAGTTCTCGGGTGCGCGCCGCATGCACCGCATACAGAACAATCAGCGCAAAAAGAGCCCAGATAAAGACGTCGGTATACAAAAAAACGAATTGAACCTTCGGCATATTTACTCCTAGCGCAGCCGAATGCGCGGATCGGCAATCGTGTAGCTCACGTCCGTCAAAATGAGCCCCACAATGTAGGCCGCAGTGCCCAGAAACACCATGGCTCGTACGATGGCAAAGTCCTGCGCGTTGATCGCGTCGATCGTGTAGGAGCCCAGCCCCGGAATGCCGAAAAAGCTTTCCATGATGAGCGAGCCCATAAACAGAAGCGGGAACACCGCCACCGTACTCGTCAAAATCGGCAGCATGGCGTTGGGCAGCACGTGCCGCAGCATCACCCGCGCTTCGGACGCTCCCTTGGCGCGGGCCGTGCGCACGTAATCCTTGCCGACCTCTTCCAAAAACATGGTGCGGTAAAGAAGCGTGTCGCTGCCTAAGCGCGAAAAAATCCCGATAGCGACCGGCAGCACAAGAAACACCGTCATCCGCCAGCCGTCATCAAACCCCGACACGGGCACAAGGCGCAGCGTCTTGGCAAAAAGCCACTGCCCGACGATGATGTAGAAAAGCCCCGAGACGCTCATCACCCCCACCGAAAAGGCCACGCCCGCCCACTCAAGAGTCGTTCGCCGCACAAACACAAGCGCAAGCGAAAACAGCACCATCACCATCACCCCCAAAAGAAACGTCGGCACCGCAAGCGCCAGACTCGGGCCCACGCGCTCGGCGATTTCGCGGTTGATGCTGCGCCCCGCGTCGCTCATGCCCAGGTCGCCCTTTAAAAGCGGCGCCGAGCGACGGTAAAAAATGGTTTCGGTGAATTTTTCCGTGCCTGAACGGGCACTGTTGAATACGAGCGGCACGTCGTAGCCGTGCTGCTTTTTCCACGCCTCAACCGCTTCGGCCGTCACGTAGCGGCCGCCGATCGCAAGCCGCGCCATGTCGTCGGGCGTATTGACGGCAAAAAAGAGCACAAAGGTGAGTGCATTAACGCCCAAAAGCACCAAAAAGCCGTACGCAAGGCGCCTTACGATGTATCCCAGCATGGGTCTATTCCTCCCGATCACGCCCGAGCGCATTGCGGGCTGCGCGCCCGGCCAAATGGCGGCGCACAAGCCAGACCAAGGCGGCCAGCACCCACACAACCAACACGAGCGGCCAGAGCACGGGCGCGTTCCAGGCGCGGATCATCGACACGCGCAGCTGCGGGTCAAGACGCATGTACTGCACGTTGTTGCGCACCATCTGCGTAGGTTTGGCGTTGCCCACCCACTGATGGAGCGCCGCGGCCGAACTCGGAAAGTACCCGAAACTCCAGGGGGCATCGACCTGGGCGATGCGTATCATCCTGTCGATGAGCTCGGCCTTGCGCGGGCCGTCCGGCAAATCGCGCATCTCTTCAAACAAACGATCGAACTCGGGATTGGCATAGTTGGCGGCATTTTCTCCGCCCCCGCCCGAAGTGACCTTGCCGTTGGGGCCGTAGAGCAAAAAGAGAAAGTTTTCCGCGTCCGGATAGTCGGCAAGCCACCCCCAGTAAAAGATCTGGGCGCTGCCCTTCATCATCTTTTCCTGGAAGCGGTTGTAGTCGGTGGCTCGAATTTCAAGTTCAATGCCGAGCTTGGCAAACTGCTTGGAAAACCACTCGAGAAACGCCTTGGAGCCGGGCCCCGCGCTCTGCCAATCAAAGTTGAGCACCAAAGGCTTGCCGGTACGCGCGTCTCGCCCGTCGGGGTACCCGGCCTCACGCATGAGTTGACGGGCCTGCTCGATGCTGCGCCGTACCGTGCGTCCTTTTTCATCGCGTCGGTACACCACAGAATTCATCGCCGAAGGCCCGTCGTCGCGCCAACCGAAAAGCCCGGGCGCAAGCGGCCCGTGAGCGCTTTGCCCCTGCCCTTTTTCAAAGATCGCAATCTGCTCTTCCCAGTCAACGGCAATCGAAATCGCCTGCCTGAGCTTGCGGTTGCGCTCGGCCTGCTCGGGCGTTTTGCCTGCACCCAGCACCGGGTCCAGCCAGTTGAAACCGAGATACCAGATGTTGGCCTCGACGGCCGTCGGAAACTGCAGCTTCTTGTCGCGATAGAGCTTGGCCTTGCGCGGATCGTCACCGGCGGCAACAAGATAGGACTGTCCCACGTCAAGCCGCGTGATCTGCGGACTGTCGTAATAGCCCTGCAGGAATTTACTCGTCGTCGGCACGGCTTCCTTTTCGAGCTGCATCACGATGGTATCGATAAAGGGCATGGGCTTGCCGCAGTCGGCAAGCAGCCCCTTGGCCGCATCCCCCGACTCGCCCTCGCAGGGATAGGGATCAAACCGATAGTTGGGGTTGCGCTTTAAGACATGTTCGCGGTTCTGACGGCTCTTCACGAGCATGTAGGGTCCCGTGCCGACGGGCCAGGTTGCCAGGGAGACGTTGTTTTCGCGCAGCCTCGCGTTGGCGTAGAACTTTTCCGCCTCCCAGGGCACGGGCGCAAAAAAGGCCATGGAAAGCCAGTTGTCGAACTGAGGATATTTTCCCTGCAGGCGAATTTCGAGCGTGTGTTCGTCCAGCGCCCGCACGCCTTCAAGAACAAACGCTCGAAGATCGAGCCAGGAATTGCTCGTCCCGCGTTTGGCCCGAGCGCGGGCAATGCGCTCGGAAAGGTCCGCGAGCCCCGGCAGATGCTCGCGCATCATGCCCAGAATCGGCGAAACGTTTGCGGGATCGGCAATGCGCTTGATGCCGTAGACATAGTCTTGCGCCGTCAGTTCCCTCGTGCCGCGTTCGGGAAGATCCAAAGGACTCTTTATCGTGCGCGCGACGTCGTCGGAAAGTGCGTGATAAAGGTAATTGCCGGCGGCATCTCTGGCAAAGGCCGGATGCGGCGCAAAAAGAATGCCCGACTTTAGAGTGATGCGGTAGACCGACACCGCCACCTCTTTGCCGGGGGCGTCGTCGGCAAGGCGATGCCCCTGCTTGTCCCAATAGGTCGGCACGGCCACGCTTTGGGCCGTGCGGGGAACGATGGTGTACGGGCGCTTTAAGTAGTGATAGCCGTAAAGCGGCTCGTAGATATTGTAGGTGTAGAGCGTCTCATCACTTGAGTACGACACCTGCGGATCAAGTGTTTTGGGGCTGCGCCCGCCGAAACTTGAAAAAAGCGTGTTCTGCGCATACTGCGCCATGGGACGGGGCGCATTCATAGGGTCGACAAAATGCGGCAGCCAAAAGGCAGCGGCGATCGTTGCCAGAAAGGCAACCGCGCCGAAAAGATATCGACGCCACTGCATCGGACTTAAAAAGTGCGCTGTTTCTTTCATGTCGGGATGATTCTGCGGGCGTCTGAATTTCAAATACGCTCTTTGAATGCTTGGACCTTCTTTATACCCGAGAGCATCGTGGATTTGCCTTAAGCGACGCACCCCGAGCGAGTCTCGGGCAAAACGATCTCAGAAAAAAGTGATTGTCGCAAAAGAAATTTTTCAGGCCAAAGAGGATTTTTCCATATAATTTCAGGTTTGTTTGCACCCCCTTTTAGGGATGCGCCTTGACTCCGCTTTCCTGCAACATGTCCGGCAAAACCTTCGAACACCGTCTGCGCATCTATTTTGAAGACACCGACGCGGGCGGCATCGTCTACCACGCCAATTATCTGCGCTACTTTGAACGTGCGCGCGGCGAGCTTTTGCGTGAGCTCGGGTATGCGCAAAACGCCATGCTCGGCGGAGAACTTCCGCTCATTGTTGTGAGCCGCGTGGAGATGAACTTCCGGCGGCCTGCGCGCATTGACGATCTGCTCGTTGTCAAAACGCGCATCGCCAAGCTGCGCAAAGCTTCCGTCGTCTTTACCCAGACGATCGAACGTGAGTCGGGTGAGCTTCTTGTTGAGGCCTCCATCCGGTGCGCCGCCGTCGATCCGAAGGCGGGCGTGCCCGTGCTCCTGGGCGAGACGATCGAATCGGCCCTCGCTCCCCTTGTCTGGCGTGAACAAATCTGCGCCTGAGCACTCTGAATTCTTTTTTGACTGCCTGTTTTAGACCCCATCCATGAATACCACCGCCGACCTTTCCGTCATCACTCTGGTCATGAACGCCTCGATCGTTGTCAAGTGCGTTCTGGGCATTCTCGTGCTTGCCTCGCTTCTGAGCTGGGCGACTATTTTCTCCAAGAGCTTCGTGCTGTCGCGCGCCATGCGTCAGACCGACGAATTTGAAAAGCGCTTCTGGTCGGGCGCCGATCTGGCCAAGCTGTACGAAATGGCCACCACCCGCGCTGACCGCTCGGGCGCGCAGGAACGCATTTTTGCGGCCGGCATGACGGAATTTTTAAAGCGCGCCGACCGCAACGGCGACGACGTGCTGCCCGGCGTGCGCCGCTCGATGAGCGCGTCCTTTCAGCGCGAACTCGACGATCTCGAACGCGGTCTGCCGATGCTCGCTTCGATCGGTTCGGTGTCGCCCTACATCGGTCTTTTCGGAACCGTCTGGGGCATCATGAACGCCTTTACGGGGCTGTCGACGCTCGAAAACGTGTCTCTTGCCGTGGTGGCTCCGGGCATTGCCGAAGCGCTTGTGGCAACCGCCATCGGCCTTTTTGCGGCCATCCCCGCCACCGCCGCCTACAACTACTTTGCCAACCGCATCGAGCGCATCAGCAACCGCTTCGACAGTTTTGCCGAAGAGTTCCTGAACATCCTCGCGCGTCAGCGCTGAGTGCTTCTTTGCAGGAGTCAGTTCAATGGCACTCGGCAATCTTTCCCGTCGCGGCAAGCGTCGCATGATGAGCGACATGAACGTCGTTCCCTACATCGACGTCATGCTCGTGCTGGTGGTGATCCTGATGGTCGCCGCCCCCTTCGTCAACCCTTCAATCGTCGATCTTCCTTCCGTACACAAGGCCTCCAAGGCACCGACTGAAAGCGTGGAAGTGGTGGTGCACGCCGACAGTAAGATTTCCATCAAGACCAAGCAGGGGCTGCATCCCGTGGATATGCCTTCGCTCATCAACAACGTGCGTGCGGCCCAAAACGGCACCTCCACTCCCGTCGTGATCGCTGCCGACCGTGAAGTGCGCTACGAACAGGTGATTGACGTCATGAAGGCACTGCAGGCGGCCAAAATCGAACGCGTGGGCCTTGCGCTGCGCATTGAATCATCGCGCCGCTGATGCGAGGGGATCACATGAACGATCAGCGCCCCAAGCGAATCAGCAATCAACGCTTTTTCGATCTGCCGCTCGGTTTTCTGGCGGCTGTCGCCGTGCACGCGCTGCTTTTCATCGGCTTCACGTTTGTTTTCCAGTGGCGCACCGAACCCGAGTCGGTCTACGCCGAACTCTGGGCCCCCGAAGACGCTTCGGGAGCGAGCGAACAGAGCAAAATCGGCGAGCGTCCGCCCACGCCCGAGGACGCCCCCGATCCGCTTGAGGAAGAACAAAAGAAACTTCAGGCACAGCGCCTTGAAGAAGAACGCAAGGCTGAGGAAGCGCGCCTTGCCGAAGAAGCACGCAAGGCCGAAGAAGAGCGCCTCGCCGAAGAAGCACGCAAGGCCGAGGAAGCGCGCCT
>CAMAHM010000057.1 GCA_945834535.1 uncultured Sutterella sp.
AGTTTGACGTACTTCCAGCCGAAGGCAACGACCACCGGCCCCATGGCGGCGGCAACGACCCCCAGAATCAGAATCATTGAAAGGTTGTTCTTGACGATGGGCAGATTCCCGAAGAGATACCCCACGCCGATAAGCGACACCGCCCAAAGTGCGGCACCGAGGGCGCTGTAAAGCTCAAAGCGGGCCATGCTCATGCGCGCCGCTCCCCCCACCAAAGGCGCAAAGGCACGCACGATCGGCACGAAACGCGCAAGGATGATGGTCTTGCCGCCGTGGCGCTCATAAAAAATCTGCGTCTGGTGCAGCTTTTTGGCGTCGATCCAGGAAATCGAGCCGTCGTAGATTTTGTTCCCGAGCCAGCGCCCGGTGTGAAAGCCCAGCGTGTTGCCTGCGCACGCCCCGAGAATTACCGCGAGCATCAGCGCCCACGGACTCATGGTGCCCGCCGCGGCCACGGTGCCCGACACAAAAAGAAGCGAGTCGCCCGGCAAAAACGCCATCACCACGACGCCTGTTTCAAGAAAGAAGATCGTGAACATCGCCAGATAGACAAGCCACCCGTACTCGGTAGCGATCGTGACGAGAAAATGGTCGGCGTTGGTAAAGAGCTCCAGGATGAGCGAGGCGGATTCCATGGCTGTTGAGGCGGGTCAAAACAAAGGGGAGTCGGGGGTTACAGTGCCCGAAAGCCCTAATCATAAAGCTTTGACGCGCAAATGCGGGGGGACGCGCGACGGCTAAAATGCCTGTCACCTTTGTGATTGCTTTTTCTCGTGTGCAAGATGCCTCAGACGCCCCCGGCTTCGGCCCCCGCCATTCAACTTCTTGACGACAGACTCGTCTCGCAGATTGCTGCGGGCGAAGTCGTTGAGCGCCCCGCATCGGTCGTCAAGGAGCTCGTCGAAAACGCTGTGGACGCGGGTGCCACCGCAATCGAAGTGCGCCTTGAAGAGGGCGGCATCAAACGCATCGTGGTTTCGGACAACGGCAGCGGCATTCCCAAAGAGTCCCTGGTACTTGCGCTCACGCGCCACGCAACGAGCAAGATTCACAGTCTCAACGACCTTGAAAGCGTGATGAGCTTCGGCTTTCGCGGGGAGGCTCTGGCCTCGATTGCCTCGGTAAGCGACATGCGCGTTGTGAGCCGCACGGCCGACGAAGACCGAGCCTGGGCGATTGCCTCCAAAAACGGGCGCACGGCCTCTGCGGACACCATTACGCCTGCGGCAGGAGACAAGGGCACCCGTATTGAAGTCTCGGACCTTTTCTACCTCACGCCCGCCCGACGCAAGTTTTTAAAGAGTCCCGCCACGGAGCAGGCGCACGTCATCGCGCAGATCGAGCGCGTGGCGCTCGCTAATCCCCACATTGACTTTCGTGTGTTTGCGGGCGGCAAGCCCGTCTTAAACCTCCCGGCCGCCCTCACCGAGGGCCGCGTCTTTGCCGTGATGCCCCGGGAATTTAAGGGCGCGTGCCGGCAGGTCGCAGCCGACATGCCGGGCCTGCACCTTGAGGGGTGGACGGGGCTCCCCACGGCTGCCAAGTCGCGCACCGACAGTCAGTACTTTTTCGTGAACGGCCGCTTTCTGCGCGACCGCGTGCTGCAGCACGCCGTCAAGACCGCCTACGCGGACGTGCTGCACGGCGCGTCGCAACCGCTTTACTGCCTGATGCTCACGATCGACCCCACGCGCGTAGACGTCAACGTGCACCCGCAAAAAAGCGAAGTGCGTTTTCGCGACGCTCAGCTCGTGCACCAGTTCGTGGCCAAAGCCCTGGCAGCAGCGCTTGCGGCGGGCGCCGTGGTCGAAGAAGGGGCCGGGTGCGTCGTGCGCGAGCCCGTCTCGATTGCGCCTTCGGGCACCGCTTTCCCGGCGCGCCCCTTTGCGGGGCACGCGTCCGCGGGGAGCGGCTCTTACGCAGCCGGCAATTTTGCGCGTCCCAAGCCTGAGCCCGCGCGGGATATTGAAGGGTGGCTTGCGCTTTACGGGGGGGCGCATACGGCAAGTGCTCCTGCGCCCCGAGCGCCGGCAGCCGCTCTGGAGACTCCAACGCAGGCAGCTCTTGATGTTGCCCCGGCAGCCGCAGCCGAGCGCGGTCACTGCGGGCGGCTTGGACGCCCCATTGCGCAGATCGGGGGCATCTACGTGCTTGCGGAAAACGAACGCGGACTCGTCGTCGTCGATATGCATGCAGCCCACGAGCGCGTGACGTACGAAAAGCTCAAGGCCAAGAAGGATCTCGGCATGGACAGGACGGTGCTTCTGGTGCCCTCGACTTTTCGCGTGAGCGATGAGGAAATGGCAGCCTTTGAAGAGCATCGCGACACGCTCGCCGACTTCGGTCTGGAGGTGTCGGCCGCGGGCGAAAACGCTCTCATGGTGCGCGCGCTGCCGGCAATTCTTGCGCACGAGTGCGCCGACACGGCGCAGCTTGTAAGAAGCGTACTTGATGATCTTGCCAAGTTCGGCACATCGAGCCTCACCGAAGAAATGCGCAACGCGTGCCTTGCGACCATGGCCTGTCACGGATCGGTGAGAGCCCACCGGCGTCTCACGATGGGCGAAATGGAGGCTCTTTTGCGGCAGATGGAAGAAACCGATCGGATCGATCAGTGCAATCACGGCCGACCCACGTGGCTTGAGCTCACGCTCGAGGATCTCGACAAACTTTTCCTGCGGGGACGATGACGATGACGCACAACCGGTCCTGCCGCCCCATGCGCGCCCTTATGATTCTCGGTCCCACCGCAAGCGGCAAGACCGCCGTGAGCCTGAAGGTGGCCCAAAAACTTGCGCAAAAGGGCAGGCGCGCTGAAATCATTTCCGTCGACTCAGCCCTTGTCTATCGCGGCATGGACATCGGCACGGCCAAACCGACGCCCGAAGAAAGAGGCGCAGTGCCGCATCACCTCATTGACGTGGTCGAGCCCGAAGAAAGCTTCAGTGCCGCTGATTTTGCGCAAGAGTGCGAACGGCTTATCGGCGAAATTGCCGCGCGCGGCGCCGTGCCCCTTATTGTGGGCGGCACCATGCTCTACGCCAAAGCGCTTCGTGAAGGTATGGATGCGTTGCCGAGCACAACGCCTGAGGTGCGGGCGGCCGTGCAAAAGCAGGCTGCTGAGATCGGTTGGAGCGCGATGCATGCGGAACTCGCTGAAATTGATCCCGTGACCGCGGCGCGTCTTGCGCCGGGCGACAGCCAGCGCATCGCCCGCGCTCTTGAAGTCTGGCGCATGACGGGCACGCCCCTGTCGAGTCTGCACTCGGGCGCGAGGGAAGTTGATGCGACGCTGCGGGTGGCGGCCCTTTTGCCGGGCGACAGAGCCAAACTGCATGCGGCGATCGGCGAGAGGTTCGAAGCCATGGTGCGGGCGGGGTTTCTTGACGAAGTCCGAGGTCTGGCCTCTCGTTCCGGGTTCGATGCCGATGCACCCAGTATGCGGGCCGTGGGCTACCGACAGGCCCTGCAGTATCTGGCGGGCGAGTATGACGAGAAGGGTTTCATCGAGGCCGGCAAGGCCGCAACGCGCCAGCTTGCCAAGCGTCAGATCACGTGGCTTCGCGGCATGATGCGCGCCGATCCGAGTATCGAAGTTTTCGATCCCTATGCCGAGTCGCTCGACTCGATTGCGTCGCGCTTAACGGAGGGAATCGAGCGCGACTATTTCCATGAAGTGACTGCAGACAATGCTTGAAGCAACCGATAAAGCGCTTTTGGAGCGCCTAAAAAAGGCCCTTGCGACTGTTGCCGACGACGACAATTGCGTATGGATTGCGTATTCAGGGGGCGTCGACAGCAGGTTTCTTGCGTTTGCCGCGCGGTCCCTTGGATTTACCCCCGGGCTTGTGCACATCGCGGGCGCTCATATCGCGCGCTCTGAAACCGAACGGGCGCTTGAAAGGGCGAGGGCGATGGGGCTTGATTGCACGGTCCTCTATCCGACGCTGCCCTCGGGCGAAGAGCTTGCGCAGGCCGGGCGCGATCGCTGCTACGTCTGCAAAAAGGCTGTGTTTACCGGTGTGCAGGCGCAGTTTCCCGGAAAGCGTCTTTGCGACGGCTCCAACGCGTCGGACGCCAAGGTGTTTCGCCCCGGCGTGCGGGCTTTAAAGGAATTGGGCGTTGCCTCGCCCCTTTGTGACGCCGGGCTCGAGAAAAGCGACATTCGCCGCCTTGCCGCGCGTCTGGGGATGACCGAGCCCGATCAGCCCTCCAAGCCCTGCCTTTTGACGCGCTTTGCCTACGGTGTACGGCCCGGCGCCGAACAACTTGCAATCTGCGAAGCGGTGGAAACACAGCTTGAAAGCAATCCCGAAACGCGGTCCCTGGCGGTGCGTCTGCGCTACCCCGACGGCGAACACCCGGTGTTGCATGTAGCTCGTGCTTCGCTTGCGGGCAGGGATGAGGTTTTTTTGAGTGCGCTTTGCGAGCGTCTCAAAAAAGAATTTGCCCCCGCGCTCGATTCCCTTACTTTGCAAGTGCTCGAGACGCTCTCGGGCTACTACGACCGAGCCGTGCGTTAAACCGTTGTCGTTTGCGGCAGCTCGTGTGCGGCCGACGTCAGACGACCGTGAGCCCCAGAGGACGCAGCAGCAGGCCCGTTTCATAAACGGGCAGGCCCATGATGCCCGTGTAGCTGCCTTCAATGGACGAGATAAACAGCCCCGCAGCCCCCTGAATGCCGTAACCGCCCGCCTTGTCGTAGGGCTCGTCAAGCGCAATGTAGCGCTCGATTGTCTCGTCCGAGAGGCGTGCAAACGTCACTTTGGAAACGCTCACGGCCTCCTGAAGGTCCTCGTCCGAGGTCCCCGTGACGACCACCGTGCGCACTTCGTGCGTGCGACCCGAAAGACGCTTCATGAACTCGCGCGCTTCATTGCGATCGACCGGTTTACCGAGAATCACGTCGTCAAGAATCACCACCGTGTCGGCTGCAAGCACCGGGACGGGGCTGCTGCCCCCGAGCGCGGCAAGGGCTGCACGGGCTTTGGTAAGGGCCGTACGCGACACGTAGTCTTCGGGCGCTTCGCCCTCAAGCTGCACTTCGTCGCCTTCGAAAGCGGTGCGCTGCGCGGGGCCCACCGTGATCACTTCAATGTCGGTGATGCCCATCGAGGCAAGAATTTCACGGCGGCGGGGACTTTTGCTGGCAAGGTACAAAACGGGCATGGCGATCGGTCAGGCGCGGTGGTAGGGGTGGTTGTGCAGAATCGACCAGGCGCGGTAGATCTGCTCGGCCAAAAGTACGCGGGCAAAGGCGTGGGGCAGGGTCATGGAACTCACGCGCATCATCATGCGCGCTTTGGCTTTGAGGGCCGCGTCGAGCCCGTCGGCGCCGCCGATCACAAACGCCACGCCCGCGCCTTCGTTCTGCCAGCCTTCCAGACGGCGGGCAAAATCCATGGTCGTGAGGTCGCGCCCGTGCTCGTCCAGGGCCACAAGAATGTCGCCCGCGGGGACGGCCTTCAAAATGCGTTCGGCTTCGGCCTGCATGAGTTTGGCCGTGCTCTGACCGCTTCTGGGCTCAGCCTTGACTTCCTTTAGGGTGACGGGCCAGTCCTTGGGAAAGCGGGCAAGATAATCCCGCACGGCCGCATCGGCCCATTCGGGCTGACGCAGCCCGACGGCAACAATGGTGACGCGCATGCGCTTGGGCTCCGGATTACTGCGCGGCGTCGGCCGCACGCAGACGCGCGGTGATCGCAACGGTTTCCGGCCCCCAGAGCTCTTCGAGGTTGTAGTAGGCGCGCATCTGCGGCTGCAGACAGTTGACGGTCACCTCTCCGCAATCGAGCAGCACCCATTCGCCCGAATCGGCACCTTCGATGCCGTAGATGTGGCCGCCCGCCTTGCGCACGGCGCGTGCAGCCGAAGCGGCCAGCGCCCGAGTCTGGCGGTTGCTCGTGCCCGAGCACACCACGGCGCGCGAAAAGGCGCTCGTCTTGTCGTGCGTGTCGTAGACGCGAATATCCTGGCCCTTGACGTCGTCGAGGGCGTCCACAATGGTCTGAAGAAGCTCGTTGAGTTCCATGGGTGCTTGAAAAATCGGCAAAAAACAAAATTTTAGCCGTTTTTACGCCACTTAATAAAGATGCAGACGCGCAATGAGCTTCGCAACGCGCACCGGAAGCCAGTTTTCCAGCATCAAAAAGGCTTCATCTCGCGGCATCTGCACGAATACCTCGCGGATCTTGGTGCTGCTTGCCTTGTGTTCGGGCACCGCAAAGCGCGTAATGAGACCGTGGGACTTTTCGCCGATGCGGTGCGGTTCCACTTCCCTGTCGCCCGCAAGCCACGCCTGCCGCACGGCCTCGTCACACACGTCGGGCTCATGCTTTTCGCGGTTGCACAGGGCAATGCTCACGAGCGACGAAAACGCCTCCCAGTCCTTCCAGGTGTGAAAGTTCTTCCACTGATCGGCCCCCATGATGAGCACCAGAGGCACGCTCGGGCCCACCTGTTCGCGCATGGCGCGCAGGGTGTCGATGGTGTAGGTTTTGCCCTCGCGCATCACTTCGGTGAGGTTGACCTGCATGCGCTCTTCGTGCTCGATTGCTTCTCGGAGCATTTCGACGCGCCGCTCGGGCGGCGTGGTGACGAACTTCTGCCAGGGGGAGGGGGCGAGCACGAAGTCAAGGCGCTGCAGCTTCAACGCTTCGAGTGCGTGCCGGGCGACCGTGAGGTGGCCGTTGTGCACCGGGTCAAAGGTGCCTCCGAATAAACCGATGCCTCGGTTGGCCCGATCAATGGTCGTCATACGCGCCTCCGTGCGATAAAAGGGCTGCGGGTTGCGGGGGCATGCCGGCCAAACGTGCATACAAAAAAGCCGGATGCGTACATCCGGCTTGTGATCTTTCGGACCGGAACCCCGCGTCTTGGGGTTCAGTCTACCCGAACAATCTTAAGATGCTTCACGTGCAATGGCCCGATATCCGATGTCGCTGCGCATCTGCATGCCGTCAAAGTGAATCTTGGCGGCAGCTTCGTAGGCGGCCTTCTGAGCGGCGGTGATGTTGTCGCCGAGGCCGACCACGCAAAGCACGCGCCCGCCCGAGACGAGAATCGAGCCGTCTTCGGCCGTCTTGGTGCCGGCGTGAAAGACAACATGCGCATCGTCTTCGTCAAAAAGACCCGTGATGACGGCGCCCTTTTCGGGAGCTTCGGGGTAGCCCTTGGCGGCAAGCACGACGCCCAAAGCGGCGCGGTCGTCCCATTCGAGCGTGACGCCCGCAAGTTCCCCCTTGGCGGCCGCAAGCAGCGTTTGCGCAAAATCGCCCTTGATGCGGCTCATGATGGGCTGCGTTTCGGGGTCGCCCATGCGGCAGTTGAATTCGAGGGTCTTGACGGTGGTGCGGCCTTCGGCGTCGCGCCCGACCATGAGACCTGCGTACAAAAAGCCCGTGTATTCGATGCCGTCTTCGGCCATGCCGCGCACGGTGGGTTCAATGATTTCGCGCATCACCTGTTCGTGCACGTCGCGCGTGACAACGGGAGCGGGCGAGTAGGCGCCCATGCCGCCCGTGTTGGGACCCTGATCGGCGTCCAAAAGACGCTTGTGATCCTGAGAGGACGCCATCGGAAGGACGTTCTTGCCGTCGACCATGACGATGAAGCTCGCTTCTTCACCCGTGAGGAATTCTTCAATCACGACGCGCGCACCGGCGTTGCCGAACTTGTGGCCGCCCAGCATGTCATCGACCGCGGCGTGGGCTTCATCGAGCGTCATCGCCACCACAACGCCCTTGCCGGCAGCAAGGCCGTCGGCCTTAATCACGATGGGAGCACCCTTGGCGTTGATGTAGGCGTGGGCGGCTTCGCAGTCGGTGAACGTTTCGTAGTCGGCCGTCGGAATGCCCTTGCGCTTCATGAAGTTCTTGGCAAAGTCCTTGGAGCTTTCGAGCTGGGCGGCTTCCTTGGTCGGGCCGAAGATGGTGAGGCCCGAGGCGCGGAAAAGATTGACGACGCCCTTGGCAAGGGGCGCCTCGGGGCCGACGACGGTGAGGTCGATGGCGTTGGCAAGAGCCCAGTCGCGCAGCTCTTCAAGGTCGGTGATGGGAAGGTTCGTGAGCCGCTTGTCGGCGGCCGTTCCGGCGTTGCCCGGGGCCACATAGACCGTTTCAACACTGCCGGCCTGCGCCAGGCGCCATGCAAGGGCGTGCTCACGGCCGCCGCTGCCGATCACGAGAACTTTCAACACATCAGCTCCACAAAAAAGGTCAACAAAAGTGCCGCTGCTCTCTGATTAAAGAAGGGGAGCGACGGCGAAAAAACTGCTTCACACGGATTGTAATGCACGTCACTCGTGCGCGAAGCAGTGATAAAGAAAAGGCGCGCCGCCCGTCTGAAAAGCGTTTTCAGGACAAGTGACGCGCGCTCAGAATGTCGGACGGGGAAAAACGCCTTTTCCCTCGTCACGGCATCGAATTATTCCTCGTTGAACACGGCGCTCGTGTAGACGTGGCTCACGTCGTCGAGATCTTCGAGGGCGTCGATGAGGCGCTGCATCTTCTGCGCATCTTCGCCCGACAGTTCAATCTCATTCAAGGGCTTCATGGTGATTTCCGAAGACACCGGGGTGAGGCCCGCAGCTTCAAAAGCCTTGGCGACGTCGTCAAAAGCGGCCGGTTCGCACACGACTTCGATCGAGCCGTCTTCGGGATCGGTCACAACGTCGTCGGCGCCGGCTTCAAGAGCGGTTTCCATGACGGCGTCTTCGCTCGTGCCCGGGGCAAAAAGGAATTCACCGCAGTGACGGAACTGGAACGACACCGAACCTTCGGTGCCGAGGTTGCCGCCGTGCTTGGAGAGGGCGTGGCGCACGTCGGCGACCGTACGGGTACGGTTGTCGGTCGTGCAGTCGATGATCAGGCTCGCGCCGCCCACGCCGTAGCCTTCGTAGCGGATTTCTTCGTAGTTGACGCCTTCGAGCTGACCGGTGCCCTTCAAAATGGCGTTCTGAATCGTATCCTTGGGCACGTTCCCTTCACGGGCCTTGACCATGGCCAGACGCAGACGCGAGTTCATGTCCGGATCGCCGCTGCCGCCCACGCGTGCCGCGACGATGATTTCACGAACCAGCTTGGTCCACAGATTGGCGCGCTTGGCGTCCTGACGGCCCTTGCGGTGCTGAATATTGGCCCATTTGGAATGACCGCTCATGATGTCCTTCGTTTTTTATCAAGTTGATCTGTTGGTTTCGAACCGTCCGACGGGGCGCGTCAACGCGGCGCACGGATTCGAGGGAGAGGCCGGCAGTGCGTGACGGCCGACGGTCCGAAATTTGGGAGCCAAAATTATAAGGAAAAGCCGCGGGTCGTTCAAAATCAATGCCGCCCTTGGCAAGAACGGTGTCTTTTTTTGGGGCAAGTACCCGAGGTCGCGACGGACACAAAAGGCTTTCGGTGGCGAAATCCGTCAAAAAATGCGATTTAGTCGTTGTATGAGTGATGCGACGTCTAAATCCGCAAAAAAGAGAGATTTCGCCATCAATGCGCTGCAGCGAGGCGAAATCTTCCAAAACACGCGGGATGTCTTCGCGATCGATCGGGAAGACGAAAAACTGCTGCGACGCCGCATGAAAGAGTGCGTGGCCCTGACTCAGACCAAGAGTATGCCTCGCATCGTCTTCAT
>CAMAHM010000058.1 GCA_945834535.1 uncultured Sutterella sp.
TCAAAGGACGGGCGCGCTCGGTAAGCGCGATGAGAGTCGGGTAGACGGCAAGCGACGAAACGTCAAAAGGCATGGCGGCAAAGAGAAGGTGTAAAAAAAGCACGAGTCCGACAAAAGGACCCGTGCTTGAGGTCAGCTGAAGAATCACGCCTTCAGCAGGTGATCGACGGCGGCGATTTCGTCGGTGAGTTCCTTGACCGAGGCATCGATCTTGGCACGGCTGAAAGCGTCGATGTCAAGGCCTTCGACAACGGACCAGTTGCCCTTGCCGTCGCACACGCAGGGCATGCCGCAGACGATGCCCTCGGGAATGCCGTAACTGCCGTCCGAAACAACGCCCATCGTCACCCAGCGGCCGTTGGTACCGAGCACCCAGTCGCGGATGTGATCAATCGCGGCCGAAGCTGCGGAAGCGGCCGAGCTCGCGCCGCGGGCTTCGATGATGGCCGCGCCGCGCTTGCCGACGGTCGGAATGAAGGTGTCGCGATACCAATCCTGCGGCACGCACTCGGGGGCGGGCTTGCCGTCGACCTTGCAGAAGCGAATGTCCGGATACATCGAGGGCGAGTGGTTGCCCCAGACGGCCATCTTTTCAAGTTTGGAGACTGCTGTGCCCGTCTTTTCGGAAATCTGCGAGAGAGCTCGGTTGTGGTCAAGGCGCAGCATGGCCGTAAAGCACTTCGGAGACAGATCGGGGGCCGACTTCATGGCGATGTAGGCATTCGTGTTGCAGGGGTTACCGACGACGAGCACCTTGACGTTGCGCTTGGCCACGGCGTTGAGAGCCTTGCCCTGTTCAATGAAGATGGCGCCGTTGGATTCGAGAAGCTCACTGCGCTCCATTCCCTTGGAGCGGGGGCGCGCACCCACGAGAAGTGCGATGTCGGCATCCTTAAAGGCCACCATGGGGTCGCAGGACGCTTCCATGCCCACGAGAAGCGGGAAGGCACAGTCCGACAATTCCATCATAACGCCCTTGAGGCGCTGGGCGCTTTCGGGCGTATTGCGTTCCAAAAGCTGAAGAATGACGGGCTGATCCGGGCCGAGCATGTCGCCGGCGGCAATGCGAAAGAGCAACGAATAACCGATTTGGCCGGCAGGGCCGGTGACGGCCACACGCATGGGAGTCTTCATAAGGGGTACCACCTAGAAACAACAGGAATGGGGCGCTATTTTCGCACGTTTTCAGGCGTCGGAACGTACTTTGAATTGCGATTTAAAAAAGAGGCGGTCTGCCACAGTGCTGTCAAACCGCCTCAGGCAAGATCGAAAATCACCCAAGAGCGCTCTTTTCCAAATGCAGTCGCGCCACGATGGTGGCGGCGATTTCCTCGATCGACTTGGTGGTCGAATTGAGCCATTCGATGCCGTTGCGGCTCATCAGGTCTTGCGCGGCCTCAATTTCCTGACGGCAGTTTTCGATACTCGCATAACGCGAGTTGGGTCGGCGCTCATTGCGGATTTCCGACAGACGTTCGGGCTTAATCGACAGACCGAACAGTTTGTGGCGCAGCGGCTGCAGCGCTTCGGGCAGGCAGCCTCGATCAAAGTCTTCGGGGATGAGGGGATAGTTGGCCACTTTAAGGCCGAACTGCATGGCCAGAAAGAGCGAAGTAGGGGTCTTGCCCGAGCGCGAAACACCCACCAGAATCACCTGAGCCTGATCAAGCCCGCGGTTGGTCTGACCGTCGTCGTGCGTAAGAGTGTAGTCGATGGCTTCAATACGCTGGTTGTAGCGCGCCTCGTTGCGGATCTTGTGCGTAGCGCCGACGGTGTGTTCGCTCTGCATGCCGAGTTCGCGCTCAAGAGGCCCGACGAAGGAGCGAAAGAGCTCGATCTGAAAGCCGTGATTGGCCTGAATGAAGGTGCGCGAAATCACCGGGTCGACGAAGGTCGAGAACACGAGCGGGCGCACGCCCGTCTTTTCCATGGTGCTGTTGATCTTTTCGGCCGTGGCTTCGGCTTTTTCAATCGAATCAACAAAGGGGATGCGCTGCTGCTCGTACGTCAGGTGCGGAAACTGCGTCATCACTGAGTGGGCCAGCGTTTCGGCCGTGATGGCGGTGCCGTCGCTCACGATGAAAACGGGACGCCAGTTGTTGGGGATTTCGGTGTCGGTCATAGGAATCCATTAAATGAGTCGAAACTAAAGAATGTTACCGCGCAGGAGCTTGCCCGAATCGTTAAATCGTGCATCGAGCACGATCAAAATCAAAAGCAAGCTCCCGCGCGCAGAAGTCGAGTTGCAACAAAGCCGAGCCAATTTGCCCATGCGTCGGGCCGTCCTGTTGTTTTCCTGCGAAAGAGGTCGCTACAATGGTCACCGAAATCCGAACAACGGAGCCGTCGGCGCGTGCGGACGTCCCTCTTGAGGGGGGAGGGCGTGCGTCCGTAGGCTCGCATTTCCAACCAAGACAGCCCGGGTGTCTTTTGCCGCGGGTACACAGAGGATCAAATGGTTCAAGGCCGTTATGTTTTTCCTTTCAGCCAACTTCGTATGACCGACGTCGATCGCGTCGGCGGTAAGAATGCTTCGTTGGGTGAGCTGCTCAGCCAGCTCACGAGCGCCGGCATTCGCGTTCCCGATGGCTTTGCCACCACCGCCGAAGCGTTTCGTCTCTTCCTGAAGGAAGGCGGCCTGGAGGATCGCATTGCCGAACGCCTCAAGGGTCTCGATGTCGACGACGTCAAGGCGCTTGCTCAGGCCGGTGCCGAAATCCGCAGCTGGATCGAACAGGCCCAGTTCCCCGCTCAGCTCGAGCAGGAAATCCGTGATTTCTACGAATGGCTCAAGGACGGCCAGGAAGAAATTTCCGTCGCTGTGCGTTCCTCGGCCACGGCCGAAGACCTGCCTGACGCGTCGTTTGCCGGTCAGCAGGAAACGTTCCTGAATGTGGTCGGCATCGATCAGGTGCTGCAGCGCATGCGCGAAGTGTTCGCGTCGCTGTACAACGACCGCGCCATCAGCTACCGCGTTCACAAGGGCTTTACCCATATGGAAGTGGCTCTGTCGGCCGGTGTGCAGCGCATGTGCCGTTCCGACAAGGGTGCGGCCGGCGTGATGTTCACGCTCGATACCGAAAGCGGCTTTGACAAGGTGGTGTTCATCACCGCCAGCTACGGCCTGGGCGAAACCGTTGTGCAGGGCGCCGTGAACCCCGACGAATTCTATGTGCACAAGCCCATTCTCGAGCAGGGCAAGTACCCGATCGTTCGCAAGACCCTCGGCTCCAAGCTCATCAAGATGGAATTTGATCCGGACAAGGTGTCCGGCCGCAGCGTGCGCACGGTCGACGTGGACGATGAGGAACGCCGTCGGTTCGCCATCACCGACGAAGACGTGATCGAACTTGCCAAGTTCGCCTGCATCATTGAAAAGCACTACGGCCGTCCCATGGACATCGAATGGGGCAAGGACGGCATCGACGGCAAGATCTACATTCTTCAGGCCCGTCCTGAAACGGTGAAGAGCCGTCAGACCAACACCGACGTGCAGCAGCGCTACACCCTCAAGACCAAGAGCCGCGTGCTCGTGCAGGGGCGCGCCATCGGTCAGAAGATCGGTGCCGGTCCCGTGCGCATCGTGCACGACGCGACCGAAATGGAACGCGTGCAAAAGGGCGACGTGCTCGTCACCGACATGACCGATCCCAACTGGGAACCGGTGATGAAGCGCGCCAGCGCCATCGTCACGAACCGCGGCGGCCGTACCTGCCACGCTGCCATCATTGCGCGTGAACTCGGCATCCCGGCTGTGGTCGGCTGCGGCGATGCCACCGAAGTGCTGTGCGAAGAGCAGCCCGTCACCGTGTCCTGCGCCGAAGGCGATACGGGCATGATCCATGACGGCATCCTCGAATTTTCGATCGAAGAAGTCCAGCGCGGTGCTCTGCCCGAGATTCCCGTCAAGGTGATGATGAACATCGGCAATCCCCAGCTTGCCTTCGAGTTCTGCCAGATTCCGAACAAGGGTGTCGGTTTGGCGCGTCTTGAATTCATCATCAACAACAACATCGGCGTGCATCCCAAGCTCGTGCTTGAGTACCCGAACATTCCCGGTGAAATGCGCGACGCCGTCGAACGTCTGTCGGCCGGCTACGAAAGCCCGACCGAGTTCTTCGTCAGCAAGCTCGCCGAAGGCGTTGCAACCATCGCCTGCGCCTACTACCCGCGCAAGGTGATCGTGCGCATGTCCGACTTCAAGAGCAACGAGTACAAGAAGCTCATCGGCGGTGCCCAATACGAACCCGATGAAGAAAACCCGATGCTCGGCTTCCGCGGTGCTTCGCGCTACATCGCGCACAGCTACGCGGACTGCTTCGAAATGGAATGCCGCGCCATGAAGCGCGTGCGTGACGAAATGGGTCTTACCAACGTTGAACTGATGGTGCCCTTCGTGCGTACGATCGATGAAATCAAGCAGGTTGTGGCCAAGCTTGAAAAGAACGGTCTCAAGCGCGGTGAAAACGGTCTGCGCCTCAATATGATGTGCGAAATCCCGTCCAACGCTCTGCTCGCGGACAAGTTCCTCGACTACGTCGACGGCTTCTCGATCGGCTCGAACGACCTCACGCAGCTCACGCTCGGTCTGGATCGCGACTCGGGTCTGGTGGCGAGCAGCTTCGACGAACGCAACGAGGCCGTCAAGGTCCTGCTGTCGATGGCAATCAAGGCCTGCCGCGCCCGCGGCAAGTATGTCGGCATCTGCGGTCAGGGTCCCTCGGATCACGCCGACTTCGCCGCCTGGTTGATGAACGAAGGAATTGAGTCGATTTCGCTCAACCCCGATACCGTGGCAGATACCTGGCGCAAGCTTGCGACCATGCAAAAATAATCTTTTGACTGTTTTGCGCTTTGGTGCGACCCAGGCGCAGAACGTCTGAGAAACTAACTCGCTCCCCGTTCGATTGTTTTGTTGGACGGGGAGTTTTTTTGTTTGATGTGGGACTTTTCAAATTCCGACGTCTCCCGTTCTTTGGCCCGCTCTGGCGAAACGGTACAGTCCCGCTGAACTGCCGGGAAATTCCCAAGCAGTTGAACTTGAGACTGGTTCGGTAGTCATGTTTGTGAGTGCCGAACGAGCGCAGCAATGCGTTCTAAAAGCGACGCGCGGGCGGGCGTGCATTCAAGCGCGACAAAGGTGTAGCCCGACCTTTGGATAGAACGGCGCACGGCGTTTTCATCGGGAATGATTGGAGAGCGGGCGGTGCAAAGCTGTCGGGCGGCGCTCGTGTGAATGCGCGTGAACTGCGGGAAGTCCTGACGCAGGGCGTCGGTGACGTGCGCGGCGCACATGCTGCACGCCAGATCGGCAAGACGAATACGAACGGTGTACATCAGTAGATCTAAACGAGAAAGAGAATCGTTTACAGGATCTAATCGTACAATAAAAAACGCACCGAGGAGCAATCGGTGCGTTTTTGAAGGTATGGCCGCCTCACCGAGCTGAGGGACTCAGGCGAGCCAGCAGTATTCCGTCAGAAATTAGGCCATGGCCTTGATGCTGGCGGACAGACGGCTCTTGTGGCGCGCGGCGGCGTTCTTGTGCAGAACACCCTTGCTGCTCATGGAGTCGATCACGCACTGGGCCTTCTTGAAGGCTTCCTGCGCGGCGGCCTTGTCGCCGGCGACGATGAGCTTGCGCACGGCCTTGATGGCGGTGCGGTACTGGCTGCGCTGAGCCGAGAGGTGCTGGTTGCGCGCAACGGCCTGACGGGCACGCTTGCGGGCTTGGTTGGTGTTGGCCATTTAGTCTTCCTAAAAACAGATGTCGGGTTGCGACAAACAAAACATGTACTTTTTAAAAGCACATGACCGGTTTGCAGCCCAACATCAATCAGCCGTGGGCTCGGCCGGTTAGTGGTTAAAATACAACTTTCGCACGTCGATACCGCCTCATGCGACAACGACGTTCTCGCGAAAGCGTGCGATTCTAACAAAATTATTCTTTCAAGACAACACTTTCCGCAAAAAATTTGCCTGTTACGGGCAATCCGCGTCATGTCACTACTGCGATCCGCCGCTACCATCTCCCTGCTGACCCTTTTATCGCGCATCACCGGCCTTGTGCGCGAGATGCTGATCGCCCGTTATTTCGGTGCGGGGGCGGCAACCGACGCCTTTTATGTGGCGTTCCGTATTCCCAACATGCTGCGGCGTCTCTTTGCAGAAGGGGCGTTTTCTCAGGCTTTCGTGCCCATGCTCTCGCACGTCAAGGAAAAGTGTCCGGCCGACGAGCAGAAGGCCTTTACGGACCGCGTGTTTACGCTTCTGGCTTTGGCGGTCTTTGGCGTGACTGTTCTGGGTGTCTTTGCCGCTCCCGTTTTGGTGTGGCTGCTTGCCTCGGGCCTTGCGGACAATCCGACGGCATTTGATCTTGCCTCGCAGATGACGCGGGTGATGTTCCCCTACATCATCTTCATGAGCCTGATGGCGTTTTCGGCCGCCATTCTCAACACGTGGAAGCATTTTGCCGTCCCTGCCTTTACGCCGGTGCTTCTTAATGTGAGTTTCATTGCCTGCACGCTGCTGTTGGCCGACCGCTTCGCCGAGCCTGTATGGGCGCTTGCAACGGCCGTCGTCATCGGCGGGGTGGCGCAGCTTTCGATGCAGCTTTTCGCACTCTGGCGCATGGGAGTGAGGCTCAGTTTTGTGCGCCCCTCGACGGCCTGGCGCGATAAGAGCGTGCGCCAGATGCTGGCGCTCATGCTCCCGGCGGTGGTAGGAGTGTCGGTGGCGCCGATTTCGCTTCTTATCAACACCAATATCGCCTCGCACATAGCCCAAGGGGCGATCACGTGGCTTAATTTTGCCGACCGTCTGATGGAGTTCCCGACGGCGCTTTTGGGAGTAGCGCTCGGCACGGTGCTGCTGCCGGGATTGAGTTCGGCCTATGCCAGAGGTGAAACCGAACGCTACAACGCACTTTTGGACCGAAGTCTCAAGATCGTCGTGCTGATCGGCGTGCCCTGTTCGGTGGGGCTCGGGCTGCTGGCAACGGGGCTCACGGCCGTGCTTTATCAGGGCCGCATCTTTACCGCGCACGACGTCGTGCAGACGGCCGCGGCCATGCAGGGATATGCGATCGGCCTTTTGGGCATTATTGCGATCAAAATCCTGGCGCCGGCCTTTTACGCCCGCAAGGATCTGAAAACGCCGCTTTACATTGCTGTTGCTGCAGTCTGTGTGGTGCAGACCTGCAACCTTTTTTTCGTGCCGCTTTTTGCGCAGGCCGGACTCGCACTCTCGATTTCCATGGGGGCGCTTTTCAACGCACTGGCACTCACGGTGGTGTTGGTGCGCCGTGCTTGGTTTGTGCCGCAGGGCGGGTGGCTCGTTTACTCACTGCGCGTTCTGGCGGGGTCAGCCGCCATGGGGGCGATGCTCTTTGCGTGCCAGACGGACATTGTCTGGACGCAGATGCAGAACGCCTGGGCCTGGCGCGCCACACTGATCGCCCTTATCGTTTTGGGAGCGATCGTGACCTATTTTGCAACGCTCTTTGTGCTCGGCTGGAGGGCGCGGGAAGTGCGCGCCGCCGCTCGTCTCGGTTAAGGCGCGTCAAACACGAACTGCACGGGCATGCACGGGTCGAGGGCCGCCAGAATCCAGCCCGCATCCTGACGGAACTGAGTCGGACTCACCCAGCCGATTGCGCCGAGGGCAATGTCGGCTGCGCCGCCCGGTGCAAAATTCCACACGGTCGGATTGATGACCGCAACGTCCGCAAGTCGCCCGTCCCGCACGGCCACGCGTGTTAAAAGCGTGCCGCGGGCGCACTGAACGAGCGCCAGTCCCGTCGAGTTTTCTCCGGCCGCGGCCGAGCCCAGCTGCGGGACGTTGTTTCGCTGCTGCCAAAGCGTGAGAAGGTCGATGAGGCGGGCGGTAAAGTTTTCACGCACGCCGCAGCTGTACTGCTCGCGGATTTCTTCGAGCAGTCGATGCCCAACATGGCGGGCGGCTGCCCCCGTCTGGCGGGCGTGCCCGTCGATGAGCGCAGATTGCACCGTGAGCCCCTTTTGCATCCATTCGAGTGCTTGCTTAGCGCATGTATCGGCGCCGAGCATGGCGATGGGCGAATACCCGCGACAGGGTACGCTTTCCCACAGAAGTGAAAACAGGCGCGACGCGGCGGTTGCTCGTCGCTCAATCCAGACTTCAAGTTCAGGAAGCCCCTCAAGCACGTCGTCCGAGTCCGTCACGAAGGTTCTGATAGCCCCTTCGATACCGGTGTCAAGCAACGCCCAATCGGGTTCGTCTTTGGCAAACTCCACTGCAAACAGCGAGCGCAGCTCCCCGAGGCGACGCACCTGAGGATCGGCCGCCATGCCGATCGCGTTGGGGGCGTCAAAGGCGAGAAACCGCAGATGTTCGCCCATCATCTCATAGGCGATGCGTCGGTTGTCGAATACGGGCTCGGTGCCGCACGCACAGGCAAGGGCCGCACGCCATGCCGCCAGGTGCGCCTGCGGATAGAGCCCGTGCAGGGACCCGATGAGCGTAGCCGCCAGCGGCGAGTCGCTCGGCTGCCCGTTCAGGGCCTGCGTAACGTCACAGTGATGCAGCACCTGCGTGCGAACCTGCGGGCAGGAACAGTTGGCGGTGCGAACGTCGATGCGGATGGATCCTTCGTTAAAGCTCATGAAGTGTCTCGGAAAATCATGAAAAGGCGATGTCCTCGATAAGCGCAGGACAAGTCGTGGCACCCGCAATTGTATTTGTGTGCGGCGAGTGTGCGGCGAGCCGTTTGAGAGCGACGTCGGGAGTCAGACGAAAATCAGAGCAACCTAGGGATAATACCTAGGGATCATGTTTCATAAAAAATTGATCCTTTCGAGTTTCTGCCTAAAATTTAGGCATTTGGAAAAGCTACTGTTTTTTCGTCACTTTTAGTGGTCTGTCCACATCTATCCACAAAACTCGTGAATAAAACTTCGGACCTTTGAGAGGCCCTTTGTCTGTCGTACAACATACTGAAAATAAACGGTAAAAAAATTCGCAGAGCTGGGGATCAACGACGGCTCCCGAGCGACTTGACAGGCGCCTTAAGACATGGTTGGGATTTTTGGCCTGAAGAGACTTTGTACACCGAAGCAAGGCGGCTTGTGCATAATTTGGCCTCTATCCGACGCCCCAGAGCGCCTTTTTTTTCAAGCAAAGGGAAGTCAACCAACCCCTGACTGAAGTCAGAGGCTTGGCAACAAGCCTTGGTTGACTAG
>CAMAHM010000059.1 GCA_945834535.1 uncultured Sutterella sp.
GCGCGGCAAATATAGAGAAGTCAGTCGTTATTTGGCCTTGGCAGCCTTGGCGGCCTTCTTTTGCTCTTCTTCAAGACGCAAGGCTTCAAGCACGGACTGCACGCGCTCGACGTCAACATCGGCCGTGGCAATAAAACTGCGAACCTCGTCCGTGAGACCCTCTTTCTTCAGACGCGCCACGGCAACGCCCGCATCGCGCCCGCCTTCAAAGCCGACGGACTCAAGAAGCACTTCACCGTCGGCGGCGGTGAGCTTGAAGTAAAAGCGCCCGTCCTTTTCGCGGTACTGCTTGACGGTGCCCGCCGAGGCAGCCTTCTTGGCGGCAGGAGCCGCGGGGCGGTCGGCCTTAACCGCATGGAAGGCGCGCAGGCCGACCGCTTCGCGCAGACGTTCGAGGAAGGGCGTCGCGTAGGCGCGGGCCTTGGCGGCCCCCGCCTGAAGAATGGCTTCGAGTTCGGCGGGGTGCGCCATGTAGTACTCGTACTTTTCGCGCATCGGACCGATTTCGCGGTCGATCTGGTCGGCAAGGCGCTTTTTGGCTTCGCCCCAACCAAGGCCGCCGCGCAGTTCGTCGCGGAAGGCCTGCTGTTCTTCGGGCGTTGCAAAGGCGTCAAAAAGCTGCGTAAGAGACGTGCTGTCGGGGTCCTTGGGCTCGCCCGGAAGCTTGCTGTCGGTGACAACGCGGCTGATCGCTTCGTCCAGAGCCTTGCGGCCGCCGTCAAACAAGGGCACCACGTTGTTGTAGCTCTTACTCATCTTGCGGCCGTCCAGGCCCGGCAGGATCTCGATGTTTTCCTCGATCTGCTCGTAGGGTTCGACAAAGAACTTCTCGCGCAGCCCGTAGAGGTTGTTAAAGCGCACCGCAATGTCGCGGGCCATCTCAAGGTGCTGAATCTGGTCGCGGCCCACGGGCACGAGGTTGGCGTTGAACATCAAAATGTCGGCGGCCATCAGAATGGGGTAGCAGAAAAGGCCCATCGAGACGCCCGCGTCGGGGTCTTCGCCGGCCGTGCCGTTGGCTTCAACCACCGCCTTGTAGGCGTGAGCACGGTTCATGAGCCCCTTGGGGCAGACGCAGTTGAACATCCAGTTAAGGAGCGTAATCTCGGGAATGTCGCTCTGACGGTAGAAGGTCACGCGCTCCGGATCGAGCCCGGCCGCAAGCCAGCTCGCGGCAATCTGCATGCGCGACAGTTCAATGCGGGCCGGATCCTGGCACTTGATGAGGGCGTGCAGGTCGGCCATGAAGAAATAGCTTTCCACATCTTCACGTCGGGAAGCGCGGATGCAGGGACGAATGGCGCCGCAGTAGTTGCCCAGATGCAGCGTGCCGGTGGTGTTGATGCCCGTAAGAACGCGAACGGTCATGATGTTTAGTGTCTCAAGCTGAAAAAAATCGGCCGCAAACAGGCCCATAAAAATCGGGGACGCACGCCCCGTCAAAGTCCCCGACACTCTAGCAAATCCGCGCATAAAGCGAGCAAATCCGTGCGCGAAAAGTCGACTTTTGATGCGTGTCAATCATTGGTGAAATGGTGCAGAGGGTTCAGTCGGAGGACCTGTCCGATCGAAGGATAGGGAATACCTATCTATTGGTAGTTCGATGAGGGGAGAAACACGGAGCAGGAAGGGACCGAAAGAAGTAGAAAACGCCGTCGAACCTCTCCCTTCGTAGGGGATAAAGACGAATGTCGGCTCCCGAGGGGCGCGGATATGGACAAATCTCCCAGTTGGCTATTCATAAAAAGAATAGCGATTTTGCCGTTTTCTCCCCCCAATCGACCGATTGCGGGCTGTCCGAGAGCAGGGAAAAATCCAAAGATCTACGCAAGCGCCCCCTCTGGCGGGGACGGCGGCACCGTTGCCGCTGCCCGGGGATACGTGCCTCGAGCCTTGCTTAGGTTGTGAGTGTCAAGACACGACGGTCGGCCGCACCGGCTTTTCGAACCAGGAGAAGCCAGGGATACAAAGGGGCGGAAAGACCGTTTAACCCCAGAAACTCTTCAGGAGGACCTCATGG
Source organism: uncultured Sutterella sp. (assembly GCA_945834535.1). Lineage (GTDB taxonomy): Bacteria > Pseudomonadota > Gammaproteobacteria > Burkholderiales > Burkholderiaceae_F > Duodenibacillus. The sequence continues at coordinate 2,021 of CAMAHM010000059.1, forward strand.
AAGTTTCCCGCAGAAGTTTTTTCAAGCGCGGCTTCTTGATCGGCAGCACCGGCGTTGCAGGCGCCCTGTCGGGCACGGTTCAGGCAGCCCCCAAGAAGGCTCCGTACAAGCTTGCCAATACCAAGGAATGCACCAACATCTGCTGCTACTGCTCGGGCGGTTGCGGCACGATCTGCTCGAGCCGCAACGGCGAGCTCATCAATCTTGAAGGCGACCCGGACCATCCGGTCAACCTCGGCGGTTTGTGCCCCAAGGGCGCGGCCATGTGGGGCCTGCGCAACGTCGTCAAGAGCGACCGCACCGTGGCTTTCCACCCCGGGCGCGTCACCAAACCCATGGTGCGCCGTCCCGGCAGCCGTGAATGGACCGAAATCAGCTGGGATCAGGCGGCCAAAGAAATCGCCCGTCACGTCAAAAAGACCCGTGACGCAAGCTTTGTGGAAACCGAAGACGGCGTGACCGTCAACCGCTGCGACGGCATCGCCTCGCTCGGCGCGGCCCAGCTCAACAACGAAGAGGGTTGGCTCGTGCAGAAGTTTGCCCGCTCGCTGGGCATCGTTGCGATCGACAACCAGACGCGTGTGTGCCACTCTTCGACCGTTGCGGGTCTGGCACCGTCCTTTGGCCGCGGCTCGATGACGAGCCATTGGTGCGACTTTGCCAACTCCAACGTCATCATGACGATCGGTTCGAACAACGTGGAAAACCACCCGCTCTCGAGCCGCTGGGTTGAACGCGCTCAGGATAAGGGCGCTACCTGGATCGTCATTGATCCGCGCTACTCCCGTTCGGCCGCGCAGTGCGACCTCTACGGGCGTCTGCGTCCGGGTACCGACATCGCTTTCTTCGGCGGCCTCATCAGCTACATCCTTGAAAACGGTCTGTGGCAGAAGGACTACGTGCTGCATTACACCAATGCCGCCTGCATCCTGCGCGACGACTACAACTTTGATCCCGAAACGGGGCTCTTCTCGGGCTGGGATCCGCAAAAGGAAAAGTACGACAACACGACCTGGGGTTACGACGTTGAAGGCAAGCGCGAGTGGAACACCGCCGAGGGTTCGCCCTTTGCCTGGGTCAACAAGCCCGGCACGCCCAAATTCAAGACCCCGAGCCTGAAGGTTTTAAAGCGCGACTACACCCTCAAGGATCCGCGCTGCGTTCTCAATGTCATGCGCCGCCACTACGCGCGCTACACGCCCGACATGGTGACCCGCGTGACCGGCATGGATAAGGATGTCCTCCTGAAGGTCTGGGAAACCTACGCCTCGACGGGCCGCCCCGAACGCTCGGGCTCCATCCTCTACGCTTTGGGCGAAACGCAGCACACGTACGGCTCGCAGAACTGCCGCGCCATGTGCGTGATTCAGTTGCTTTTGGGCAATGTCGGCAACGCCGGCGGCGGCATCAACGCGCTTCGCGGCGAACCCAACGTGCAGGGCTCGACCGACGTGGGCGCGTCCGTGCACCAGGCTCCGGGCTACCTCTCGTGGCCGCGCGGCAAGGATCACAAGACGCTTGCCGACTACCTTGCCAAGGAAACGTATGCGGCCGGCTACTACGCCAATAAGCCCAAGTTCTGGGTTTCGGCGCTGCGTGAATGGTTCGGTGCCAACGCCACTGTCGAAAACGACTACTGCTACGACCTGCTGCCCAAGATCAGCCCGCGCTACGACTACGCGCACTACTCGACCATCATGACCTTCAACATGATGCGCGACGAAAAGATCAAGGGTTACTTCTGCTGGGGCATGAATCCGGCGCACTCCACCCCCAACGCCAAGCACGCCCGCAAGTCGATGGCCAAGCTCGACTGGCTCGTGTGCGCCGACTGGTTCCTCACGGAAACGGCCGACTTCTGGCGCGCGCCCGACATGAAGCCCGAAGAAGTGCAGACCGAGTGCTACTTCCTGCCTGCTGCGCTTATCTACGAAAAGACGGGTTCGATCAACAATTCGGGCCGTTGGATCCAGTGGCGTGAAAAGGCGGTGGAACCGCCCGGAGAATGCAAGAACGACTTCGAACAGCTCCTGCTGCTCTGGAAGGAAATCCGCGCCCTCTATGAAAAGGAAGGCGGCGCCTGCCCCGATCAGATCCTGAAGACCAACATGGACTACACGATCGACGGCAAGCCCGACATCCGTGCTCTGTGCTGGGCGTTGAACGGCTACGACGTCAAGACCGGTAAGCTCATCCCCGGTTACGGCGCTCTTCAGGCCGACGGCTCCACCGCCTGCGGCATCTGGATCTTCTCGGGCTACTACAACAACGAAGCCGACAAGTTGGATCCCATGAAGCAGCCCATGACGCGCCGCAGCAAGTCCGACCCGACCGGGCTCGGCCTCTTCCCGCAGTGGTCGTTTGCATGGCCTGCCAACCGCCGCATCCTTTACAACCGTGCCTCGGCCGACAGCAAGGGTCGCCCGTACAACCCGGACGCCGTGCTCGTCGAATGGGACGAAGCCTCCCGCAAGTGGAAGCAGAACGACGTCGGCGACTTTGTGACGGCAGTGCCGCCCAACGACAACGCGTTCTTCATGACCTGGGAACAGAATGCGCGACTGTTTGCCTATCCGATGGCCGACGGCCCCATGCCCGAACACTTTGAGCCGCATGAAGCACCGGTTAAGAACCTTTTGAACGGCGCGGGCGGCAACCCGTGCGCGCTCTTTACCAAAGATAAGTCCGTCAAGCGCGGCTCGGTGTCCGAGTACCCGTTCGTGGTCACCACCTACTCGGTGGTCGAACACTGGCAGTCGGGTACGCAGACCCGCACCATCCCGTGGCTTAACGAACTCATCCCGTGCAACTTCATTGAACTCAGTGAAGAGCTGGCGCAGGAAAAGGGCATCAAGAACGGCGACACCGTGCGCGTCTGGAACAACCGCGGCGACGTCAAGGTCGCGGCCATGGTCACCAAGCGCATGAAGCCGATGATCATCGACGGCAAGGTGACGCACGTCGTGGGCATGCCGCACCACTTCTCGTGGGCCGGTCCCTTTGCGACGGGCGACAACGTCAACGATCTCACCCCCAACGTCGGTGACCCGAACTCCTGGATTCCCGAGTACAAGGCGTTCCTTGTCAACCTCGAGAAGGCCAAGTAAGCGTGTCGCGTGAATAGGAGATAAATCATGGCAAACAAGAAAGAAGTCGCCATTTTGTTCGACTCTTCGCACTGCACCGGATGCAAGGGTTGTCAGGTGGCCTGCAAGCAGTGGAACGTGCTGCCTGCGCCCCTTGAAAAGAACTCCATCAAGTTCACGGGTTCCTACCAGAGCCCGGCGGATCTGAACGGCGATACCCGTCTCGTGATGACTTTTGCCGAACACGAATCGGGCAACAAGTTCCAGCCGCTCAATTTCGCCATCGGCCGTCGTTCGTGCTTCCACTGCACGGACGCGGGCTGCGTGGAAGCCTGCTCGTCGGGAGCGCTTTATAAGACGCCCGAAGGCGTGGTGGCCTTTGATTCGGCAAAGTGCAACGGCTGCACGTACTGTGAGTCGGCCTGCCCCTTCGACGTGCCGCGTTTCCGTCCGACGGACGGCACGATCGACAAGTGCACGCTGTGCCTCGATCGCCTTGAAGAAGGCGGCATCCCGGCTTGCGTGAAGACCTGCCAGCCCGAAGCGCTTTGCTTCGGTCCGCGCGACGAGATGATCGCCAAGGGCCGTCAGCGCGTTGAATTCCTTAAGAAGAAGGGCTTTGCCAAGGCCGAGCTCTACGGCGAAAAGGAAATGGGCGGCCTGCACATTCTGTCCGTCTGCAAGCACGGTCACGAAGCCTACGGTCTGCCGACGAACCCGACGGTCAATCCGTCCGTCAAGACCGCCAAGCTCATGCGCACCGTCACCGGCGTCGGCACGGCGGCCGTGGTCGCCGGTCTTGCGGTCTCGCTCATCGCCGCCCGCGGCTACCGTCGCGACGAAGTGACGATCGAAGAGGCCAAGAAGCACTGGACGCCTGAGCAGCGTGAAAAGGCCGATCGCGAAGTCAAGGCGCTTCTTGAAAAAGAAGCCGGCAACCACTAATTCGATGGGAGGAAAAATATGACCCGCTATATTCAGCGTCATTCGCTTCTCACCCGCGTTACGCACGGTGTGGCTGCCATCGGCTGCATTCTGCTCGCGATCACCGGACTCTTTGTGTTCATCCCCGACCTCGGGGGCGGCATCATGGGCGGAGCCTTCACGCGCACCATGCGCATGACGCACCGCATCCTCGCAGTGCCCTTCATCGTGGTGCCGCTTGTCGCCGTTCTGATGTCGCCCAAGGGCTTTGTGCACCTCTTTAAGGAGGACATCTTCGGCCCCTGGGACAAGGACGACGTGCAGTGGGCGATGAAGTTCCCGTTCTATCTCTTCGCACCCTCCAAGGTGCATATGCCCCCGCAGCATCACGTCAAGAGCGCGCAGCGCCTTGCCGACGGTGCGCTGCTCATCTTCAGCGTCGTGATGGCGATCTCGGGCCTCGTCCTGTGGGCCAAGACCGGGATCCTGCCCAACGGCGGCTGGAAGGTGGACTTTGCTCCTGAAACCGTGATCGCGGCTCGCCTCGTGCACGACATCTTCTTCTTCCTGACGGTGTTCGTGGGCATCGCGCACATCTACCTCGGTGCCGGTATCTTCCAGCCCTACCGCGGAACGTGGCGCCTGATGTTCGGTGACGGCAAGGTCAGCGAATCGGATGCCGCCTACCACTGGGGCTACTGGGCCAATGAGGAAATCGCCCTCGGTAAGAACGTGACCGAGGAAAAGAAGAAGTAATCGCCCGACTTCTCCCTTTCTCTGCCGTCGGGCGCATGCCAAGCGACATGCGTCCCGCGGCGGAGGTGTTTTGATTTGGGCTCAGGCGATTAAAATCACTGAGCCCGTTTTTTTTCGACGTGCGACTCCTTTGGGATTGTCCGCCGTCATCGACCGCAACGATTGACTACGCATGCTCAACATCAAAACCATTGACCGCGCTCTTGCCAAATACATCGATCAGACCCGCCAAAGCGATCCGAGCTGCGCCGAAAGTTTGGCGATCTACGGTGCACTTTTAAAGGAAGCGGCCGCCATTGCCGCCGAAAACACCACGCCCGTCGTGCAGTGGTCGGAGGACGAACTCAAGGCCGTGCTCGAAGACGAAGACAAGACCCTGATGCAGGGCGGTCAGATTGTGATCGATCCCGCGCACTTTGAGGCGTCGCTGCGCCGCATGGCCAAGGTGTTTCTCGCCAGCGTCGAAACCGACGATGAGGCAAGAAAGCTCTGCGAAGAAGTGGACTGGTCGGACTATGCGACGGCGTCTCTGGCGGACCTCGCAGGCACCGATCCCATGCAGTACATGCAGGCGATCGTGGAACTGTCGCCCGACGAAAACGTTTTGGATCTCTTTGTGCTTCCTGTGGTGGGCTTTACGCTGCGCGCGTTTTTGGATGCGTCCGCAACGCATGCTTCGCAACGCCTTGAAGCGCTCGTGCCCGACACGGTGCACGAAGAAAGGCGCCTTGCGTGTCCCGTGTGCGGAGCGCCCGCTGCGATTGCGGCCGTCGTCGAGACGCCGCGCAACGGCAACATCAAAAAGCTCTACTGCACCTGCTGCGGCGGCAGCTGGAAGTTTGAGCGCATCCGCTGCGCCGTGTGCGGCACGGAAGCCGTCTCGGACCTTGAGTACGTGCACGACGAAGCCGACGACAAGCACCGATTGCATGTGTGCAAGAACTGCGACTCGGCCATGCCGACTGTTTTTGCGGGCGACGAAACGGGCTTTTGCCCCGATGTGGAAAACATCTACATGAGCCGCCTGGCGGGCTTTTGGGAAGAAGAAAAGTCACGTAAAGAAGCTGAGGGCGAGGCTTAAGGCCCGGCATCTAAGGAAAGCTGCAACGGGAGCCCAACGATGCGTGAATACGCGCAAGAAACCACGCCTACGGGTGCGAAGGCTTCGGACGAACCCATGACGGGCGCCCGAAGGGTGGAGCTGCACCGCTTTAAGACGCCCGAGCCCGTCACGGATCTTGTCGCCGAAGAAGTGCCCGTGGCGCTTGTCTACAACGGCCTTTCACACGTCGTGATGATGGCTTCTCCCATGGATCTTGAAGCCTTTGCGCTTGGCTTTACGCTTGCCGAGCGCATCGTGCCCGATGCGTCGCACGTCTACGGTATTGAAGTGCGGGAGGGGTGCCATGGCGGCTTTGAAGTTGCGCTTGACATCAGTAGCGAGTGCTTTTGGAAGCTGAAAAAACGGCGCCGCGCCATGGAAGGTCGCACCGGGTGCGGCATCTGCGGCGTGGAAAGTTTGCAAGAGGCCGTGCGGCCGGTGCCCACGCTCGAAGTGACGCAATCCTTTGACATGCGCTTTTACGAGACGGCGTTGGGGTACCTGCAGCAAGTGCAGACGCTGGGCGCCGCGACGGGCTGCACGCATGCGGCCGTTTGGGTTAATCCCGACGGGACGCTCGCGGGCGGCGCCGAAGACGTTGGACGCCATGTGGCGCTTGACAAGCTTTTGGGCCTGCGCGCACGTGGCGGATGGAACGAGGGAGCCCTTTTTGTGAGCAGCCGCGCATCCTACGAAATGGTGCAAAAGGCCGCTTCCTGCGGCGTGGAAATCCTTTTTGCCGTGTCGGCTCCCACGGCGCTTGCCATTGAAACGGCACAGAAATGTCGCCTCACGCTTGCGGCCTTCAGCCGCGCGGGGCGCACCAATGTCTACACGTTCCCCGAAAGGCTTACGGGCTTTCAGTAGGGCGCGAAGGGGCCGGAAAACATTTGGCAGGGTCGGTGAGACGGGGTGCTCGCCGCCCTTTTTTTTAACGTGTGTGACCAAAACGATCTCAGGGAATACCCCCCCCTAAGCCATTGACTTTCACGAAAAGCTTGCTAAGCAATTTCTCTAAGTGCAAGATTGGAACGCCTTCCAAAAAGGCGCCGTCGAGCGTTGCGTAAAACAGCAAGAGTCTCGCAACACATCCACCTCGGCGGCTTTTTTTTCGAAAGAAAAGTTCTTGCAATCTCTTTAGGAGAAAAAGACATGAAAAAGACTTTGGCTGCTGTCGCCGTTCTCGGCGCTTTTGCCGGTTCCGCTTTGGCTGCTGACGTGACCCTGTACGGCCGCGTTGACACGGGCTTCCAGTACAACCAC
>CAMAHM010000060.1 GCA_945834535.1 uncultured Sutterella sp.
CCGTTTCGTATTCAACGTGGGCGGTGTTAATGGTAATGCCGCGAGCCTTTTCTTCAGGCGCAGCATCGATCTGGTCGTAAGCCTTGGCTTCACCACCGAACTTCTGGGACAGCACCGTGCAGATGGCAGCCGTCAGCGTGGTCTTGCCATGGTCAACGTGACCGATCGTGCCCACGTTCACATGGGGCTTGGTGCGTTCAAACTTACCTTTTGCCATGGTTAACTCCTGAACAAAAGCCGGGTACCCGGGTTCTATATTTGGATTAAAAAGAATTTGTGGTGCCCGTGATGCGGATCGAACGCATGACCTCTCCCTTACCAAGGGAGTGCTCTACCACTGAGCCACACGGGCACTCTTTGAGATTCGTTGGAGCGGGTGAAGGGAATCGAACCCTCGTCGTAAGCTTGGAAGGCTTCTGCTCTACCATTGAGCTACACCCGCCTGCGCCTCAACTCTTTTCGAGCTCGGCTTCGACCCAACTCTGAGTCTTCGCTATTGACCGAATAAATTCGGCTGGTGGAGGGGGATGGATTCGAACCATCGTAGGCGTAAGCCAACAGATTTACAGTCTGCCCCCTTTAGCCACTCGGGCACCCCTCCGTAGCGAATGGCAGATTATGCGGATACTAAAACACTTTGTCAAGTATTTTGTCGTTTGACGCGAGTTTTTTCTCGCCGAGGCGAACCGCACTCGTCAACCTTCGTTTCAGAATCCGATTCATCCTTCGCTGCGGCTTCTGCCATCGCTCCGCAACAAAGGAATGCGTATTTTAACCCTACTTGTAGGATTTTTTCAAGACAATCCCAAAAAAATCTGCAAAAGCACGGAAGCAACGAGCAACATCCAGCCGAATCGCCCCACGCCGTCGGTCCACGGATAGAACTCGCGAATGTAGTCGTACTCGGCATTGAGCCAGCGCTTTTCCCCTTTGTAGGCACGGCACACAGCCACCGGCATCAGGATGTAAAGCCGCACCATGATCAGTAAAAGCCCTAGATTGCCCAGCGCCGAGGCGGCAGCATTGCCCGCAAAATCGGCGGCACTTGCCGCGAAAGCAACCGCCGTTGCGATGTAAAGTACCAACCTTCCCCGTGCAATCGTCACGGAGGATCTGCCGCGCATCCTTTGAAGGCATTTGTGTTGTTGTTCTTTATTCATGGACCGTCTGAAAACGTTTGCTTTGTTAACCACTATCTTAGCGACAAACATTCCGAAACCTTCGCCCGCACCCCGGTCGATTTTCTTTGTGCGACAAGTGCAAAGCTCTGTTTCGGATTGTTTCCCGAGCTACCCAAAAGAATGAGCGCGCAATATAGTTGCTCTACAGACTGAACGATCATTCAGTCTCGGAGAATCCTACTGAAATGCCACCGTTTAGAGGCCCTGAAATGACAACCAAGATTCAACTGACCGCCTGTCTGAGCGCTGCTCTTATCGCTCTCACGTCCGTTGCCGCCGCCCCTGCTCTGGCCGCTCCTCCGCCCCCGCCGGGAGGCTTTTACGGCCACCGTCCTGCGGCCCCGCGCGTTGAACACCGTCACTATCACAGCCACACGACCTATCACCGCTCCTACCGCAGCTCCCACCATACGAGTGACGTGATCCTCGGCACGCTTGCCGCGGGGGCCGCCATCTACGGGATCGCTTCGCTCATCGATTCGGCCAATCACCGCTCGAGCGTCGTGCAGCAGCCCATGGCTACGACCACGACAACCACGACCACGACCACCACGCAGACGGTGTTCTGGTGCGAAGCCGAAAAAGGCTTCTACCCGCAGGTGCGCGCCTGCCCGACCGGTTGGACGCCGATCGCCGCCAACGCCGTGCCGAGCGATCTGCACTAATCCGTCTTCTATTTAAAAACGCAACGGCGGCCTTTGAGATGCCGCCGTTGCGTTTTTTTGTCTTTGGCAAATCAGAGCGTCGCCTCGACCCACTCCTCAATCACACGCGCCACTTCCTGCGGGCACTCGGTCATCGGCCAGTGCGCGCACTGCACCGCACGCATCGTTCCGTGCGGCAGCGTTTGCACCCAACGGGCCATGGCCTTTTCTTCGGTAAAGGTACCTGCGGACGAACCGATGACGAGCGTCGGGCACGCAATGAGCGAAGCCTTGGGCGTCGCACGCCCCACTTCCACCAGATCGCGCAGGTAGGGCGCCAGATGGATGTACTGCAGATCGGCCTTGGCCGACGAATACTGTCGGATAAAGGCCTGCAGCTCTTCGCCGCCCTTGGCGATCTTGACGCGCGCTTCTTCGTCCATCGCCCGCAGATCCTGCGGCACGATGCGGCGCACAAAACCGAGACTGTTCATCGCGCGCGTGACGGCCTCGGCCACGCGCAGCACGGGCACCTTGCGGCGCATGCCGCGCGCTTTGGGTGTCAGAGCGTCGCTCACGAGGGGATCGAGCAGCACCAGAGCCTGCATGCGATCCGGCCAGTGGGCCGCAAAATGCATGGAGATCTGCGCCCCTAGACTGTGCCCGATCACTACGGCGCGGGTCACGCCCGCCGCGTCCAGGATGGCCGCAAGGTCAGCCCCCCAGTCTTCGAGCCGCGCCTTGCGGCTGCACACGCTCGCCGCATGCCCGCGCAGGTCCATGCGGATGATGTCCCAGTGCTCGCGCAGAGCGGTTGTTTCCGTAAATTCTTCCCAGCGGCTGCCGTTGCTTGCCACGCCGTGCAGCAGCACGACGGTTCCCTTTTTGTCCTGTCCTCTGGCGGGCAGTATCGACCAATTGAGCCAGGCTTGAGCACGGTACTGTCCGCGGCGCTCCTCGCCGGGCAAAAGCCGATAAGCAAGCCCCTCTTTTTCCTTGGGGCTGTATTTAAGTTTGAGACGAAAAGTTTGGTCGGACATAACGCTCAACGTTCATTGGATCTGGGCCGGGGACCGCGCGCACCTTTTTCGCGGCACCCGAGCCGCTCACAGGCCTGCGCAGCCAGGCGGTACAACGTGCGCTCGCTTAGCCCTAGCACGCGGGCAAGCTCGGCGCGACTGCCCGCGAATTCTCGCACAGCGCGTGCCAAATAGCGGTCCTGAAGCATTTGAAGAGTTACCCAGGGCGCATCCTTTTTAAAAAGAGATGCCTCAGCGCCGTCTTCGGCAAGTACGATCGCCTCCGGTGCGATCACACCGTCCTCGGCACTGTGCACGGCCTGCGCAATCACGTGCCGCAGCTCGTGCATATTCCCGGGCCAGTCATACCCGCGCAACCGCTCGAATACTTCGGGGGCAATGTCCCGCACCCTGCCCGCGCCCAAAACGCGTGCAAACTGCGCGGCAAGGGGCTCCACATCTTCCATTCTCTCGCGCAGAGGCGGCACACAAAGAAGACTTTCGGCCGACAGCACATCGACAAACCTGCCGACATCGTCCGAAACGCCCGCGATCAGACGAAAGTCCGCCGTCTCTCTTTTGCCGCGCCCTCTGCCGCCCGCGCGGCTGCGTGAAACACACGTCCCCTTGCGCACAATGTCGCCGAGCACGCGAACAACATGCTCGGGCAGGGCCGTCAGATCGTCGATAAATAGCGTGCCGCGGCCGGCAAGCTGAACCAGTCCCGCTCCCGCGTCCCACGCTCTGCCGCCGCCCAACAGGCGCTCGAGCGCGTCGTCCCCGGCAAGCGTATCGGCTGCAACAGGCACAAAACCGTAGGCTGCGCGCCGACTGTTGGCGTGCAGCGTTCGGGCATAGTGCTCCTTGCCCACGCCCGCCTCGCCCACAATGAGCACCGTGCCGTCCGCGGCGGCCGCTGCCGCCAGATCCTCCATGAGGCGATGGTGCGCCGCCGACACGCCAACCAAAGGCTGCGCGTAGCGCCCCCAGCCCGAGCGCTCAATGGTGTGCAGCCTTTCGAGCCAATATGCAATGCGCCCGTCGGCGGCAAAAATCGGGCGCATGCGCACCCGCACGTGCAGCTCCTTCGTGCTTGTGAACACCGTCTGCATCGCCTCGGCCTCCCCTTGGGTGCGTTCGGCCGACTCCATCGGACAGGCCAAACCGCAGGCACGGCACTCGCAGGCCCGGTGCTGCGCTTCCCAACAACGCATCCCATCGACACCGAAAGCGCCGAAGCGACGGGTAAAGGCCGCGTTGACGGCGGCCACCGTCCTGTCCTCGGGACGGATCAGAAGGGCAGGCTCTTCAAAAGCTCCCAAAAGAGAGGCAAGTTCGCTGGCTACGGGCATGACAAAAGGCTTTTCACGGGTCACGGGCAAGATGCGATGCGCATCTCGCCTTCAGGGCATTTTGGCATTGCCGCAGCAGCTCAACCTTTGCGTTGGCGCAAAAACGACGCCAAAACTGCCAAATTTGACAGTTTTGGTGTGCAATTCTGACAATAAACCTGCAATTTTTGTCGGATTTTTGCCCCCGCGGGCCGCGTGCTTTCTAAAATCCAATTGTGTCCATTCGTTTGCCGTTGTTTGCGTTTGTTGCAGCCATGCCGCAGTCAGAATCTGCCGACCGACTTCTTGCCAAAGCCAAGAGCAATCCGCGCCTCATGTGCGAAATCGCCCTTGTGCTTGCCTGCAAGCTGACCGTCATCTTCGCGCTGTGGTTTTTCTTCTTCGGCCCCGACAAGCGCATCGAACAGACACCCGAGACAGTGGCCGCCGGTATTCTGAACCGCGGCGCGGCCGATCAGGCCGCTCCCGCCGACGCGCCGCGCGCTGCAAGCGCACAACATTAGAACAAACGCCCCGAGCGCATGTTCGATTCGGCAGACCTACGACATGGCCGTGTGCCCCACGTCCGCGACCGGGCGGACCGGCGTGCGTACGACTCAACCTTCTCTTTGCCCGCTCCTGTCGGGCGAGCGCAAAGGGTCCAAACGGAGAATACAAAGTGATTTCTGCTGAACTTGTTGACCTCTCCCGACTGCAGTTTGCTCTGACATCGATGTACCACTTCCTGTTTGTCCCGCTCACGCTGGGGCTTTCGTTCATGCTGGTCATCATGGAAACCTGCTATGTCGTGACCGGTCGCGAAATCTACAAAGACATGACCCGCTTCTGGGGCAAGCTCTTTGGCATCAACTTCGCCCTGGGCGTTGCCACGGGCATCACGATGGAGTTCCAGTTCGGTACGAACTGGGCCTACTACTCGCACTACGTGGGCGACATCTTCGGTGCCCCCCTCGCCATTGAAGGTCTGATGGCCTTCTTCCTGGAATCGACCTTCATCGGATTGTTCTTCTTCGGCTGGAACCGTCTGTCCAAGGGCGGCCATCTGGCGGCAACGTTCCTGATGGCGCTCGGCTCGAACCTGTCGGCACTCTGGATTCTGGTGGCCAACGCCTGGATGCAGTACCCCGTAGGCTCGGAATTCAACTACACGACCATGCGCATGGAAATGACCAACTTCTGGGAAGTGGTCACCAGCCCCTGGGCGCAGGCCAAGTTCATGCACACCATCAACGCCGGCTACATGACGGGCGCAATGTTCGTGGTGGCCATTTCGGCCTGGTACCTCATCAAGGGCCGCGACATCGGCTTTGCCAAGAGGAGCCTGCGTCTGGGTGCCTTCTTCGGCCTTGTGGCCACGGTAATGACGCTGCACATGGGTGACGAATCGGGCTACCTCGTGACGCAGAACCAGCCCACCAAGATCGCCTCGATGGAAGCGGTCTGGGAAACGCACGAAGCCCCCGCTCCTTTGTCGATGTTTGCCATCACGGATCAGCAAGCGCGTAAGAACACCTTTGAAATCAGCATCCCCTGGCTGATGGGTCTTATGGGCACGCGCAGCCTGTCGCAGGAAATCGTCGGCATCAATCCGCTCGTTGAAAAGGCCGCCGAGCGCATCGTCAACGGCCAGCGCGCCGTCACGCTTCTTGAAGCCCTGCGCAAGGACACGGGCAACGCGGCTCTGCGTCAGCAGTTTGACGAAGTCAAGGCCGACCTCGGCTACGGCCTGCTTTTAAAGCGTTTTGGCAACGACGTCTCCAAGGTCACGCCCGAACAGATCCGTGAAGCGGCTCTGTCGACCGTGCCCCAGGTTGTGCCGATGTACTGGTCCTTCCGCGCCATGGTCGGCGCCGGCATGGCTTCGATCCTTGTGTTCCTGCTTGCAAGCTTCTTCAGCCTCAAGGGCACGATCACCAACTACCCCAAGATGCTCTGGGCGTTTGTCGCCGCGCTGCCGCTGCCGTGGGTTGCCTGTGAAATGGGGTGGTTTGTGGCCGAATACGGTCGTCAGCCCTGGACCATCTACGAAGTGCTTCCCGTGCACCTGTCGGTTTCAAGCCTCACTGCGGGTGATCTGATCGGCTCCATTCTGGGCTTTGTGCTGCTCTACACGGCGCTTCTCGTCGTTGAAATGTGGCTCATGGTCCGCTTTGCCAAGCTTGGCCCGAGCGCACTCGGCACCGGCCGCTACTTCTTTGAACGCAAGGCCTAAGGCTCTGGAGAATTAACCATGATCGATTATGAAATTCTGCGTGCCATCTGGTGGCTCTTTATCGGTGTTCTGCTGGTCGGCTTTGCCGTCATGGACGGTCAGGACATGGGCGTCGGTACGCTCCTGCCCTTCCTTGGCAAAAACGACATTGAACGTCGCTGCATGATCAATTCCGTCGCCCCGCACTGGGACGGCAACCAGGTGTGGCTGCTCACCGGGGGCGGTGCCATCTTCGCGGCCTGGCCCCTCGTGTACGGCGCGGCCTTCTCGGGCTTTTACTGGGCGATGCTGATCATCCTGTTTGCCCTCATCTTCCGCCCGGTCGCATTCGACTACCGCGGCAAGATGCAGGCAACGCGTTGGCGCAACACCTGGGACTGGCTCCTTTTTGTCGGCTCGGCCGTGCCGCCGATCATCTGCGGCGTTGCGTTCGGCAACCTGCTGCAGGGCGTTCCGTTCCACTTTGACGAATCCCTGCGTCCGATCTACACGGGCAGCTTCTTCGGGCTTCTTAATCCCTTCGGGCTGCTGTGCGGCGTCGTTTCGCTGCTGATGGTGGTCTTTCACGGCGCCAACTATCTGGTGCTGCGCACCGAATCCGACCTGCAGCGCCGTGCGGTCACCATCGCCACCCTCGCGGGTCTGGCGACGGCCGTGCTCTTTGTGCTGGGCGGCGTGTGGGCCTACTTCGGTCTTGACGGCCTTGTGGTGAGCGCCGGGCTCGATCCTGCCGGCCCCTCCAACCCGCTTTTGAAGACGGTTGACGTCTACGCAGGCGCCTGGTTCACGAACTTCTACAAGCTCCCCGTGCTGTGGCTTGTGCCCGCGCTGGGCGTGATCGGCGCCCTTGCCGGCGTGTTCTTCATCAAGCAGCTCAAGGCGGGACTGGCCATCATCAGCTCTTCGGTAATGCTTCTTGCCGTGATCCTCACCCCGCTCGTGGCGATGTTCCCGTTCATCATGCCCAGCTCGACCGACGCCCGTTCGAGCCTGACGATCTGGGACTGCACCAGCTCGCAGCTCACGCTGCAGGTGATGCTCGTGGTGACGCTGATCTTCCTGCCGATCGTGCTCACGTACACCGGCTGGGCCTACAAGGTGATGTCCGGCAAACTCAATGCCGAACACATCCGCAAGAACGACCACATGCTTTACTAACGTTTCACGTGGAACGGACGGACGCCCTCGCCGCAGGGCGCCCCGTTCCGCTCCCCGATCAACATTACGACTGGAACTACAGCAATGATCTACTTTTACTGGATGACCGGCCTCGGTTTTGCCATCTGCCTGTCGGTGCTTTTGTCGTGCATGCTGGAAAACCGCGAGCAGGCTGATGAATAACACCTGCGCGCCGCTGCCGCGCTTCGTGCGGACGGTTCTGCGCCTTGTCAGCCTTGTGCTGGCGGCCGGAACCGTTGCCGTCATCGTCTTTTACCCAAGGCTCATCGCCACCGACACAACGGCCGTGCCGCACGGCGCTTTGGTGTTGATGCTTCTGGCCATGAGTCTGTGTTGGGTGCACGGCTTCGGACTGACGATCACGAACCGTTGGCTGCGGTGGGTGTTTTCTCCGCTTGTTGCCTGGCCCTTGATGGCTCTTGGCGCCTGGGGAGTGTTCTTGCGATGAATCGGACTGTTCCCGAGCCCCGCGCCTCACTTTATGAGCGCGCCGGCGGTGCTCAGGCCATCGAAAAAATTGTGGACCGTCACATTGACCTGGTGCTCCATTCCGAAGCGTGTCGCACGCTGCGGGTGCTCTACACCAAAGACATGTCGCGCTACCGCACGCGCATGATCGAGTACGTGTCGGGCTTTCTCGGCGGTCCCGTCGTCTACGCTGAAAAGCACGGTCCTGCGCAGCTGCACGCCTATCACCGCAACATGGTGATCACGCCTGAACTGCGCGACCTCTGGTTCGGGTGTCTCACGCAGGCCCTGACGCTTGAAGTGCCCGACAAGGGCGTGCGCCGCGAGTTGGCCAGCGTCTTTTGGAGCATGGCCGACAGCCTGACAAATGCTTGAAGCTTGCTGATTTTCACTGCCATCTCCCCGACGATTCTTGCGATCGCCGGGGATTTTTTTCGATCCGCCCCCTGATGACGGAACATCACTCTTGTGCATCGGGTTTTCGCCCAGACACACGCCTATAGCGCTGTCTGGGGCGACGTGCACGTTCGGTTGGCTCGACTTTCACCTCTTCCACCAGTTTTTTGAGGTGCAACGCCACGGCACCGCGTGAAAAACCAGACTGACAGACGATATCTTTCATGCAAATCGAGCCATTTCTATCGAGTTCAGACAAAATGAACTCGTCAAGGGACTTCCGGTCGAAAGACGGTTCAGCCTTTGCACCGACGCCCTTTTTGAACATTGTCAGACTGAAGAAGGTCGGCGAACTCGCGACTTCCACGGGCACCATGCCCGAGCGTGAAAGCTCATCGGCGATCGTCATAAAGCCCGTCCCCTTGTTCTCAACGATAAAACCGTCCTAAGAGGCGACGTCTTCACGCATCGTTGTCTTCCTTTAGAAGACAGGCTCACCTCGGCGCATCAGAGTTTGAATTTCAATTTCAAGAT
>CAMAHM010000061.1 GCA_945834535.1 uncultured Sutterella sp.
CCTTCGCGCGCAAATCTTCGGGCGCGCATCGTTGGATGCATTTTCCTTGACCGTGCTTAAGAGGATCTGTGAGTCGATCGCACGAAGTGTGTGCGGATGTTACCGCAGTAAGCGCCGCGGCGCGCCGTATAATGAAATTTTTGACCCGCGGCCGAGCGGCCGCTTTCGGGGAGTTTTGATTTCGTGAAGCTGCTTGCCGACTTTTTTCCGATCATTCTGTTTTTCGTCACGTTTAAAGCGGCGGGCATGCACCCCGATCAGGCCGCCGACATTCTGAACAGCGTCATGCACGGCGTCACGGCCGATCAGGCACCCGTGCTGGCAGCGACGTTCGTTGCGATTGTCGCCACGCTTTTACAGGTCGCGCTCAAATATGCCCGAGGCCAACGCCCGGAACCGGCACTTTGGATTTCGCTTGCGGTCATCGTTGTGTTCGGCTCTCTCACGCTGTGGCTGCACAACGAGTGGTTCATCAAGGCCAAGCCTTCCATCCTGTATTGGATTTTTGCGGCCATTTTGCTGTGGGCGCAGCTCACCGGGCGCCTTGTCATGAAAAAGCTCATGGCCGCGCAGATGCCGCTCACCGATCAAGCCTGGCGCCGCTTTCAGTGGGCCTGGATCGGCTTTTTCGTTTTCGCGGGCCTGCTGAACGTGCTCGTGGCCTGGGGCTGCAGCACTGAAACGTGGGTGAACTTCAAATTGTTCGGTCTCATGGGGTTGACATTTATTTTTACAATTGCCGCAGTGCTGTGGGTGATGAAAAACGGTCAAACCCCCGAAAATTAACAGCATCCTTTAACGATCAACCGGGAACACTTTTATGCATCTCAAGGTTTGTGCAATGGCGGCCGCAGTGGCCATGACTCTGGCGACGGCCGCCTCGGCCGGCGTGACGAGCTTTTCCGTGAACGGCGAAACCATCACCAAGGCTCAGCAGGAAATACTCATTCAGCAGTACACCGCCCGCGGCCAGGCCCGCAGCGGTCAGATGGAAAGCCAGGTGCGTTTTCTTCTGACGCGCGACAAGCTGCTGCAGCAGGAAGCCCGTAAGATGAAGCTTGCCGAACGTGAAGACGTGCGCAAGATGATCGACAACGCCACCAAGAACATTCTCATGAGCACGGTCATCAACGACTGGCTTGAGAAGAACCCCATCAAGGACGAAGAAGTGCGCATGCACTTTGAAGCTGAAAAGAAACGCTGGGGCGACAAGGAAGTGCGTGTGCGCCACATCCTCGTCAAGGATGAAGAAACCGCCAAGACGGTGCTCGCCAAGGTTCGCCGCAATCCTCAGGATTTTGCCAAGCTTGCCGCCGAATACTCCGCCGACACTCAGGTCAACAAGTCGCACGGCGGGCTCATCGAGTGGACCTCGCCCAACATGTTCGAGCAGGATTTTGCCGAAGGCTTCAAGTCCCTCAAGGTGGGCTCCATTGCTCCCAAGCCCATCAAGACTGCTTTGGGCTGGCACATTGTCAAGCTCGAAGGCTCGCGCAAAGCACAGCGCTACGCCGACTTTGATACTGAAGCCCCCGAACTGCGTCAGCGTCTTGTCGCGGTCAAGGTTCAGTCCTACATTGAGGAACTCATAAAGACCGCCAAGATCAAGGACCTCAAGTAGTCCTGCCTGTTTCTCAATGCCCAAGCCCGATGTGTAGAAAAAATGCATCGGGCTTTTTCTTTTGATTGAGAAAAACTTTTGTTTTGCATTGTTGTGAATGGTTATCATTTGCATCCATCGGCATGAATCATAGTTTTCGTCCGATTTGATCCATACAACAACTCTTGAACCATGCAAAACAATTTCAAACTTACGCTCGCCGCAGGCCTCGTCGGCCTTGGGCTTTCGCACACCTTATAACCGATCTATTTAAACCGAGCACGAAAGCTGACGTGCTCGGTACAATCCTTACCAATTCCATCACAAACGCCTTGAAGGACTTCTCTTTCGAGGCGCTTTGTGTTGTCCGTCGTATTTTTTCGGAATGCGTTGTTATGGCCGGCTCGTTGGATTCAGGCGACTTTCGCTCACTTTTTGCCTCGCTCAAATTTGCGCAGCCCGGCGCCCGTGCCCGCATTGACTCTCCCGCAGGCGCCACGGACGCACTCGCGCTTACGGCTCTTGCGCAAAAAGCGCGGGCCGAGTCGCGCCTTCTTTTCATCATCTGCGCCGACCCGTCGGAAATCGGACGCCTTGCGGACGAAATCACCTGGCTCGATCCCACACTTCAATGCGTCACCTTCCCCGACTGGGAAACCCTGCCCTACGACACCATGAGCCCGCATGCGGACCTTGTGAGCGAGCGCGTGCAGACCCTTTGGCGCCTCACGCAGGGATCTGGCGAAGACGCCGTCAACGTGCTCATTGCAAGCGCTGTCACCGCCGCCCAACGCATCAGCCCGAAGAGTTTTGTAGCCTCGCGCACCTTCTTTTTCCGTCCGGGGCAGAAAATCGACATCACCACCCTCACCGCCCACCTCGTGTCGGCCGGCTACGGGCGTGTGGAATCGGTCATGGCTCCCGGCGAATTTGCCGTGCGCGGCGGCATTCTTGACCTGTGGCCCATGGGCGTAGCCGAGCCGATTCGCCTTGACATGTTCGACGACGAAATCGACGCCCTGCGTCGTTTTGACCCCGACACGCAGCGCAGCACCGACACCGTACCGTCGATCCGCGTTTTGCCCGGTCATGAGTTTCCTTTTGATCAGGACGCGCGCGAAGCTTTTCGTCGCCGCTGGCGCGAAACCTTCACGGGCGACCCCAATAAGGCGCCCGTGTACTGTGACGTCGGCAACGGCGTGACTGCGGGCGGAATCGAATACTATCTGCCGCTTTTTTTCGACCAAACCGAAACGCTCATCGACTACCTGCCGACGGGCTCGGCCGTGGTCACGGTGGGGGACGCAGACGCTGCCCTCTCGGCCTTTTTAACGGAAACGAGCGAGCGCAGTCGGTTTCTCGCGCACGACGCCACGCACCCGGCGCTGCCCGCAGAAGCCCTCTTTTGTCCGAATACGGAGTTTTTTACGCGTCTGTCGACCCACGGCCGCATGACGCTTTCCTGCGGCACGGCCTTTGAAGGGGATGTACAGATCAACCGCAAGGCCAAGGATCCGACAGCCAAACTCAAGGCCAGGCTCGATTCTGAGCGCGTCCAAAAACGCCGCGTGCTGATCCTTACGAGCAGCGCCGGCCGCCAGGCGCGCTTAAACGAATTGCTGCGCACGTCGCAGGATCTGCCCGAAGCAGCCGACTTTGCCGCCTTCCTGCGCGCTGACAATCCCCTCATGACGGCGGTCGGCCCCCTTTCGGCGGGCCTAAACCTCGCCGCGCCCGCGATTACCGTCATCACCGAGACCGAGCTTTACGACATTCGCACGCCCCTAAGGCGCAACCGCATCAAAAGCCGCGCGAGCAATGTCGAAGCCATGATTCGCGACATCAGCGAACTGCGCGAGGGGGACGCCGTCGTGCACGTCGAGCACGGCGTCGGGCGCTATCGGGGCCTCAAAACCATGGCTACCGGCGAGGGCGAAGCCGAATTCGTTCAGATCGACTACGCCGGCGATGCCAAGCTCTTTGTGCCCGTGGCACAGCTCCATCTGATCAGCCGCTACACCGGGGGCGACGCCGAACACGCGCCCATGCACACGCTCGGGCGCGGAGATTGGGAAAAAGCCAAGCGCAAGGCCGCACAAAAGGCCCGCGACACGGCCGCCGAGCTCCTTAACCTCTATGCACTTCGTCAGTCGCGCCCCGGCTTTGCCTACGAAGGGTTCCCGAGCGAATACGAGGCCTTCTGCGAAGGCTTTGCCTTTGAAGAAACGCCCGATCAGGCGCAGGCGATCCAAGCCGTGATGGCCGACATGCACTCGGCAAAACCCATGGATCGGCTCGTGTGCGGCGACGTCGGCTTCGGCAAGACCGAAGTTGCCCTGCGTGCAGCGTTTGTGGCCGTGATGAACGGCAAGCAGGTGGCCGTGCTGTGTCCCACGACCCTTCTTGCCGAGCAGCACACCCAGACCTTCCGCGACCGCTTTGCCGCCTGGCCCGTCAGGATAGCCGAGCTTTCGCGCTTTCGCTCCGGCAAGCAAACCGCAGAAGCCGTCGCCGGGCTTGCCGACGGGGCCGTGGACATCGTCATCGGCACGCATAAGCTCTTGAGCGAGTCGGTACAGTTCAAGCGACTCGGACTCGTTGTCATCGATGAAGAACACCGCTTCGGCGTGCGTCAGAAGGAACGCCTGAAGTCCCTTCGCAGCGAAGTAGACGTGCTCACGCTGACGGCCACCCCCATTCCGCGCACGCTCGCGATGAGTTTGGACGGCATCCGCGACTTTTCGGTCATCGCCACGGCGCCGCAAAAGCGTCTGGCGATCAAGACCTTCGTGCGTCGCGAAACCAAGGAACTCATCCGCGAAGCGATCATGCGTGAACTCAAACGCGGCGGTCAGGTGTATTTTCTGCATAACGACGTCGACACCATCCACCACAGGGCCGAAATGCTCGCCGAACTCGTTCCCGAAGCGCGCATCACGGTGGCCCACGGTCAGATGCCCGAGCGTGAGCTCGAGCGCGTCATGCGTGACTTTTACCGCGGCAGCTTCAATGTGCTCGTATGCACCACCATCATCGAGACGGGGATCGACATTCCCGTTGCCAACACGATCATCATGCATCGGGCCGACAAGTTTGGCCTGGCGCAACTGCATCAGCTGCGCGGCCGTGTGGGCCGCAGCCACCATCAGGCCTACGCATACCTGCTCACGCCCGACGCGGGGAGCATCACAAAAAACGCCGAGCGGCGTCTTGAAGCCATTCAGAACCTTGAAGAGCTCGGCAGCGGCTTTTACCTGTCGATGCATGATCTTGAAATCCGCGGCGCAGGAGAGGTACTCGGCGACGAGCAAAGCGGCGAAATGGCGCAGGTCGGGTTCGATCTTTATGCGCAGATGCTCAAAAGCGCCGTCGAGGCCCTCAAGCGCGGCGTTGATCCCGCGCTTGAAAATCCCTTCTCAACGCTTGCGGAAATCAATCTGCACATGCCGGCGCTGCTGCCCGAAGACTATGTGGGCGACGTCGGGTGCCGGCTCGGAATCTACAAGAGACTGGCGGCCGCGCAGACGCGCGGAGAAATCGAAGACGTCGTCGACGATCTCGTCGACCGGTTCGGCAAACTCCCCGAAGCTGCGCGGGCTTTGATTCAAACGCACCGCCTGCGTCTGGCGTGCAGCGAAACAGGCATCACCAAGATCGACGCGGCCGATGAAGCCGTTGTCTTCAGTTTTCTTGCCAAACCCCGTTTTGATCCGATGGCGCTCATTTCGCTTTTGCAGTCGCGCACAGACGTGCGCATGCTCGGGCCGAGTAAACTCAAGCTCACCATTCGCTCCGAGGGGCTCGTCAAGCGCATGAACGTCGTCTCCATCGTCTTGGATCCCCTCTTGCAAAGCGTGAGTGCACACGACGCCGGCGACACTAAAAGATCACAAACGCACTCTTAATACACTTAAAAGGTTTCTTATGACTCGTTATGTATTGGTTCTGACGGGACGAACGAATCGGGAAAGGTGCGACGCCTTTGACCTTTTTGCTCCTTTCGGCATGACCGTCGTCGTTGGGCCTGACGCTTTGCGCGTCATCGGTTTTGACGCCTCTTGCCGCGATGAAGCCTTTGCTCTGGCGCGGCGTCTGGGGTTTGACGCCGCCCTCGTGCCCGAAGGCGTGCGCCTGTCAGACTACGGCGCCCTCTTTTTCGACATGGACTCGACGCTTTGCAACAGCGAAACACTTGACGAAATGGCCGACATCCTCGGCGTCGGAGACGAGTGCGCACGCATCACGGCCGACGCCATGGCCGGCCGCATCACCGACTATGCCGCCAGCCTCAGAGCCCGCGTGGCGCTTTTAAAAGGAATGCCCGCCGACTGTATTGAAACGGTCTCAGGAAGAATGGCCCCCAATCCGGGCGTGGAAACTCTTCTTACCGCCGCCCGTGCGGCAGGCCTTAAGACCTACATCGTGAGTTCGGGCTTTACGATTCTTACCGAACGCATGCGCTCGCGCCTGTCGATGACCGCCACCTGCGCCAACCGCATTGAAATTGAGGACGGCCGTTTTACCGGCCGCGTCTTCGGCCCCGTCGACGACGTGATTCTTGACGCTTCGGGCAAAAAGGCTTTTGTCGAAAAAACGATGGCCTCGCTCGGGCTGCCGCTTGAAAAAGCCATCTGCTGCGGCGACGGGAGCAACGACGTCAAAATGATTGACGCGGCCGGCCTCGGGGTGGGCTTTCGCCCCAAAGAAGTGCTGCGGCCGCACTGCGACGTCGTTTTGGACGTCTCGGGCTTTGATGCCCTTTTAACGGCCCTGTCCTGATCCGCATTTGACTCTGCTTGAGATTTCTTTGCTGTACCGTGCTTAAGTTCTCTTCCAAAGACGCCTCTTCGTCACCGCGCATCGAGGGCCGCACCATCGCGCTTTCGCTGACGGCGGTGTGCCGGGCAGACGACCCTGCGACCGTTGTGTTCTACTGCGTCCCGAAAATTGCCCGACAGCAGATCGGTGACGTGCGCATCGACTGGGGCGACGGTACCGTTGAGGCCGTTGACTGTACGCTTTCGGATGCCGATCTGTCGGAACTCATGAACCATCCGGACCAGTTGCGCCTCAATGCCTTCACTCACCGTTACGGCCGCGAAGGCAAATACAGTATCTGCATCAAGGCCCCCATGGGTTGGCTCAACCTGCATCGACTGCCCGCACAAACGGTGTCAATCGACACTCCCTTGCCGACGCTCACGATCGGAGAAACCGACGGCAGCTTTAAGCTCAAGGCTTCGGATACTCTTGCGCCGCTCGTGCCCGCGCCCGTTGAAGGTCGGTGCCTGTTGCGCAAGGTCTGCTCGGACCTTTTGCGCAGCAACCCGCAGCTTGCCTACTTTGACGAAGCCTTTGCGGGCACTTCGCTCACCCGCATTCCGACCGGACTTTTTTCCCACTCCAACCACCTGGCGAGTCTGACGCGCACCTTTGCGGACTCGGCCGTCGAAAGCATTCCCGAGGGCCTTTTTGCAGCCGCCTGCGATACAACCCTCTGCGAGGGGACCTTCAGCGGCTGCTCGGCTCTGACGAGCGTCGCCAATCCTTTTGTCGGTGACGTTTTCCCGATCTGCGCCGAAGGCTTTCTTGAGGGCGCCGAGAACACGCTCTTTGACTGGTGCCCGCGCGACAGGCGCACGGAAATGGGTTGGCAGCGTCCCCGTCCGACGTTCGACGATCCGGCTTTCAGCTTCACCTGGGCCGCAACGCACGCCGGCCGCAAGGAAACGATCGTCGCCTTCTATCCGATCGACCTCGCATTAGCCGGGGAATTTCTCGTCGACTGGGGAGACGGCTCGACGGAATTGGTTGACTGGAATACGACCGACACGCTCGCGCATGCCTATGCTGCAGTCGGTCTTTACGCCGTGCGTCTCTATCACACCCGCGGCGAAGCGGTTCGCCCCTTCCGCCTTGCGCAGCGCGTGCGCGCCATTCACACCCCGCTACCTATTTTTCACCCGCGCGCCATCGACTCGCGCGGCGACTTCTGCGGTTGGGCGGTCGGTCTTCGCGAGCTTGAAATCATTGAAAACCCCCTGTTTACCAACAACCCCGACATCGTCAATCTGGAACAGGCCTTTGCGGGGTGTGTGCGCCTTAGTAAAGTGCCCGAAGATTTTCTCAAGGGACCGCGCGACAACCCTGCGCTTAACGTTGACGGCATGTTCGCCTTTTGTAAGAGTCTTGCCGCGCTGCCCGGCGACTATCGCAATTTCCGACGCAACACGTCTCTCGACTATTTTGCGTCCAAACAACCCGCCTGATTTCGACCATGACCAAGCTTGTTCTTACGATTGAACCGAACCGATCCAGCAGCGTCGTTCGCGTGCGCATTCAGGCCGGCGAAACCATTGCCCCCGCCCTGCGGGTCGTGCAGGTCACCTACAACGGCAAAACCGTGCGTCTGCGCCGTCAGCCCGAAAGTGCCGCCATTGCCGACTTTGCCACCGCAGGCGGCACGCAGTCGCTCGAAATTGATTTCGGCGGTCCCATGCCCGCGGGAGCCATCATCTTTCCCGAGCAGACCACGGGCATTACCTCCCCCTTACCGCAGCTTTTGAACGACGCCACGGGCCAGCTTGAAAGCAGAGCGCAGATTTGGCACCCCGAGCATTCTCCGATGCGGCTCAAGACTCTTGTTTCATCGCTTTTTGCCTACAACGCACATCTGGCGTATCTGCCCTGCACGTTTGCGGGCCTGACGGAGCTGCGCGAGGTTCCCGAA
Organism: uncultured Sutterella sp.; assembly: GCA_945834535.1. GTDB lineage: Bacteria > Pseudomonadota > Gammaproteobacteria > Burkholderiales > Burkholderiaceae_F > Duodenibacillus. Next base: position 8,331 of record CAMAHM010000061.1, read on the forward strand.
TCGCTCTTTTTCCCGCTCATCTACGCCAAGAGCTTTGCCGGTACCTTCATGGGCACCGGTCTGACAAAAGTGAGCCGCCAGATGTTTGCCGCCAACGGTCAGGCCGAGGACTTCTCCCACTGCTTTGCCAACTGCACATCCCTTAAAGAAGTGCCCGAAGATCTGTTTGCCGCCAATCGCCTCGCGCGCAATTTCGAGAGCACGTTCGAAGCAAGCGCCCTGCAAAAAATTCCCGCCGGACTGTTCCGCAACAACCGAAAAAAGGGCCTTTTTGTGCGCACCTTTGCCGCCACGTTCGTGCGCGAAGTTCCCGCGGCACTCATGCGGGACCTTGCGCCGCTCACCGTTGACGGGATGTTCGAACCCCTGCAACCGCTCGAGCACGATCCCCTGCGTCTTAAAGCCGGCCCCGTCTTTAGCGAAGACTTTTTTGCCGACACGCGCACCGCTTCGGGCGTGCCGACTTTAAGTGCCGACGCCGAGGTCCATTTGCTGTGACCTTTTTGCCCGCAAGCGGTTCAGACGCGGCCGAGCTCAGACAACAGGG
>CAMAHM010000062.1 GCA_945834535.1 uncultured Sutterella sp.
CTTGCCAAGTGCTACGGCGGCGACATCACGCGTAAAAAGAAGCTTCTTGAAAAGCAGAAGGCCGGCAAGAAGCGCATGAAGCAGGTCGGCTCGGTGGAAATTCCGCAGGAAGCGTTCCTTGCCATCCTGCAGGTGGACGACAAAAAATAACGCCGCGTTCGGCACACGCGCTCAGGAGGGCGGCCACTAATGGCCGCCCGCATGAAACGCATTTATTGACGAGTCAAAATGAACTTCGCACTGATTTTATTTTTGGCCACCGTGTTTACGGGGGCAATGTGGCTGTGGGAGCGCTTTTCTCTGCGCCCGGCCCGTACCAACGCGGCCGATGCCCAGGCCCGTGACTTCGAAGCTGCCAACCGCGAGGCGATCGATCGCGGCGAAAAGAGCGTGATTGACGCGCGAAATGCTCTCTACGCCCGCGCGATGCGCCAACCTTGGTGGATCGACTACACGGCCAACCTTTTTCCGGCCTTTGCGATTGTCTTCATCTTCCGCTCCTTTTTGTTTGAACCCTTCCGCATTCCTTCGGGGTCGATGCTGCCCACGCTCTATATCGGCGACTTTATTCTCGTCAATAAGTTCAGCTACGGCATCCGACTGCCCGTGATCAACACCAAGGTTACCTCGGGCAGCGCTCCCCAACGCGGCGACGTGGTGGTTTTTAAGTATCCGATGGACGAATCGGTCGACTACATCAAGCGTATCGTCGGCGTGCCCGGCGACACCGTGACCTACCGCAATAAGGAACTCTTCATCAACGGTAAGCGCGTCGAAAGCCAGCCTGTGGGTGACTGGGTCGATCCCTTCAGCATGACAACGCTTGAAGAGTCACGCGAAAAGCTGGGCGAAGCCTGGCATCGCCGTGTCGTCGATCCCCGCGCCCCCTACGGCCTGCGCGGCATGCCCTACGATCGCGTCGGCAACGCCTGCACCTACTCGGCCTCGGGCTTTACCTGCCGCGTTCCCGAGGGTCAGTACTTTGCGCTCGGCGACAACCGTGACAACAGCGAGGACAGCCGCTACTGGGGCTTTATCGAAGACCGTCAGCTCGTGGGCAAAGCCGTCATCATCTGGGCCAACTTCAGCGACATGACCCGCGTCGGTCGCATCGATCGATAAGCCGGGGGGAGTTGGTTATGACCAAACGTGTTTTGCTCGACGCTTCGCTCCTTGAAGAGAGGATCGGCTACCGTTTTACGCACAAAAATCTTCTTGAGCGGGCGCTTACGCATCGCAGCTTTGCCGCCGAACACAATGAACGGCTGGAATTTCTCGGAGATTCGGTGCTCAACTGTGTCGTCGGTCATGCACTTTTTGAACGCGACACCCACTTTACCGAGGGGGTGCTGTCGCGAGCCCGCGCCAACTTCGTGTGCGAAAAAACGCTCGACGAGATCGGCTCGCGTCTGCAGATCGGCAGCTTCATTCGTCTCGGAGAAGGGGAACTCAAGACGGGCGGCGAAACCCGCCCCTCGATCATGGCCGACGCCTGCGAGGCCGTGTTCGGGGCCGTATTTCTTGACGGCGGCTTTGAAGCTGCCCGATCGGTGATCCTGCGTTTGTACGAGCCCATTTTGTCCGCCAAGAGCATGACGCCCGACCGCCTGGCCAAGGATGCCAAGACTCTTTTGCAGGAAGCGCTGCAGGGCATGCACTTTCCGCTGCCCGCCTACAGCGTGGTGAGCGTGGTGGGTGCTGCTCACAATCAGAATTTTTGCTGCGCCTGCTCTGTGGCCGCTCTCGGCATCGAGGAGCGGGGCGAGGGCAAGAGCCGTCGCGCCGCCGAACAGGTGGCTGCCGGCAAGGTGCTCGAACGCGTCAAGATGACGCCCGAATGGGCGCGCCACCATAACCTATAAAGGAGCCTGAGCATGCTGGAAAACGAAAAGACCGTGATCGAAGACGATGACGATGTCGTGGTCGGCGAAGATACTCGGGCGGATGACGAATTTGAAGCGATGCTCTCTGCGGCCAATGCGTCGTCGGGGCTCGCAGGGCGTGTGCCCGCCGATTTTCGCTGCGGCTATGCGGCCGTCGTCGGCCGCCCCAATGTCGGCAAGTCCACGCTGATTAACGCCATGGTCGGCGAAAAGGTGTCGATCACCTCCAAAAAGCCGCAGACGACGCGCGACCGCGTGCTTGGCGTGGTCACGCACGACAAGGCGCAGATCGTCTTTGTCGACACGCCCGGGTTTCAGTCCAAGTACAGCAATCAGCTCTTAAAGCGCATGAACCGCACCGTGCGCAATGCGCTGGCCGACGTGGACGTTGTGCTCTTTGTGATCGATGCGGCGGGTTGGAAGGCCGACGATGAGCTCGTGCTCAAGCTCCTCAATCGTGAAGCGCAGAATGTGATTCTTGTGCTCAACAAGATCGACCTCGTCAAGGACAAGGAGCGTCTGCTGCCGCTTATGGCCGAGTCGATGCAGAAATTCCCGTTTGCGGCCATCGTTCCCGTGTCGGCACAAAAGCACAAGATGCTCAAGGATTTGAACGACGAAATCATCAAGCATCTGCCCGAGTCCGCACCGTATTTTGATGCAGATCTTTATACCGACAAGTCGCCGCGCTTTATCGTGGCCGAGACCATCCGCGAAAAGGCCTTCCGATTGCTCGGCGATGAGCTGCCCTACGGTGTGGCGGTCATGATCGAGCGCTGGCAGGAAACGGAGGATCACGCCGAAATCGTTGCCTCACTCATGCTCGAGCGTGAAAGCCACAAGCCGATCGTTATCGGTGAGGGCGGCAGCAAGCTGCGGGAAATCGGCCGACTTGCCCGCCTTGACGTCTGCAAGCTCCTCGATAAGCGCGTGCATCTGGAAATCTGGGTGCGCGTTAAGCGCGGTTGGAGCGACAACGCCCGCATCCTGAAGTCGCTCGGGTACGAATAAAACGATGGCCCAACAGACGGACGCTCGGAGCCAAGCCGCCGTCGGCATGTCCGACGGCACGGTGGCGCTTGCCGAGTATGCCGAGGCGCGGACAAGAACGCAGACCGAACGCCCCATGGTGCGGGCGGTGGCCGAGCCCGCCTGGGTGATGTCCGTGCGCCCGTGGAGCGAAACGAGCCTCATCGCCGAACTGCTGACGAGCCGCTTCGGGCGGGTGCCCGTGGTCGTCAAGGGGGCTCGGCGCAGCTACTCGCGCTATCGGGGGCTTATCAATGCCTTTACGCCGCTGCGCGTTAATTTTGCCGGCCGCGGCGAAGTCAAAAATCTCACCGACGCTCGCTGGATCGGATTGCCCTGCGTCCCCGAAGGCGATGCCCTGCTGACGGGCTACTACATCAATGAACTCGTGCTGCGGCTCACGGTGCGCGAGGATCCGATGCCGACGCTTTTTGATGCCTACGGACGAGCGCTGAGTGCCGTGTGCACGCTCACCGGGGCCGAGCTGCAGGCCGCGCTTCGCAATTTTGAAATCCTTCTTCTTGAGACACTCGGCTGGGGGCAGGGGGCCAAAAAGGCGATCCTCACGCAAGGCACCGGACTGTGGCGGCTTGAAAACGGTGAACTTTTTCCTGCCGGGCAGCATTCGGAAGGTGTCACCGTCTCGCATGAAGCGGCATGCGCCATCATTTCGGGCACCGTGACGCGCACTTCGCCTTTAAAGGAGATCCGACAGGTTCTTCGCAGCATAATCGGCTACTATGTAGGCCCGAAAGAATTGGCCACCCGCACCACAGCGGCGGCCTGGAACGATTTTTAGCGTTTCCGCTGCCCGCGGGGATATTTCAGACGACGGACAGCGGCAGGAAGATTGAGCATGCTTACCAAACTTTCCGTCAACCTCAACAAGGTGGCTCTTATTCGCAATTCGCGCGAAGGCAACACGCCTTCGCCCGTGCTGTTTGCCCAGATTGCCCTCAAAGCGGGCGCGGCGGGCATCACCGTGCATCCGCGTCCCGATCAGCGCCATATTCGCGCCGACGACGTCCCTGCCATCAGCCGTCTGGTGGCGCGCTGGCCGGGGCGCGAGTTCAACATTGAGGGCAATCCCTTCATGAACCTGATGGAGCACGCCCGCAACGTGCGTCCCCATCAGCTCACTTTCGTGCCCGACAACGAAACGCAGTTGACGAGCGATCACGGCTTTGATCTCACCGATTCGGCCGACGCGCTGATTCCCCTGATCGAAGAAGGGCATAAGTTGGGGTGCCGCGTGAGTCTTTTTATGGATCCCGATCCTGAGCAGATCCGTCTAGCCAAAAAGATCGGCGCCGACCGCGTGGAGCTCTACACCGAAAGCTACGCTGCAAGCTGCGGAACGTTTGAAAACGATGCGATCCTCGAGCGTTTTGCCGCGGCCGCCAAGGCAGCGCACGATGTTGGTCTCGGCGTCAACGCGGGGCACGATCTGAGTTTGACCAATCTCGAAAAACTGCTTGTTGCCTGCGAGCACATTGCCGAAGTTTCGATCGGACACGCGCTTGTCAGCGAGGCGCTCGAATACGGCATGACGGAAACGGTGGGCCGCTACAACGGCATCTGCCTGTCGGCCTACGATCAGATTGAGGCCAAAAAGAAGGCCGCGTAACCGTGTAAGGAGGAGGAACCATGCTCGGTCCAGTGGTATGTGATATTGCCGGTACGTCTCTGACGCCGCAGGAAGCCGAACGCATTCGCCATCCTTTGGTGGGCATGGTGATTCTGTTTTCCCGCAACTTTGCAAGCATCGAGCAGCTCTGTGCGCTCACCCGCGCCATTCATGACGTCAAGCCCGGCATTTTGATCGGTGTCGATCACGAAGGCGGGCGCGTGCAGCGCTTTACTGAAGGCTTCACCAAAATTGCGGCGATGCGCACCTACGGTGAGCTTTATGAACACGATCCCGAAGCCGCCGCCCGCGCCATTACCGCCGCGGGCTTCGTGATGGCCGCCGAGCTTCGGGCTGTCGGCGTGGACTTTACGTTTGCCCCCGTGCTCGACCTTGACTGGGGACGAAGCAGCGTCATCGGTACCCGTGCTCTTGCCCTTGATCCGCGCGTGGTGACGCGTCTTGCGCGCGCCCTGACGCAGGGTATGCTGATGGCCGGCATGGCCAACTGCGGCAAGCATTTCCCCGGCCACGGCTGGGCGCAGGCCGACAGTCACGTGGCGCTGCCCGTCGATGAGCGCGACGCCTCGCGCATCGAGCATGCCGACGCCAAGCCCTACAGTTGGCTCGGGATCGGACTGGCGTCGGTCATGACCGCGCATGTGGTGTATCCGGCCTACGATGAGGTGCCCGCAACCTTCAGCGCCAAAATTTTGCAGGGCCTGCTGCGCGAAAAGCTGCACTTTGCGGGATTCGTGTTTTCCGACGACCTCAGCATGAAGGGAGCGGCCGATCTGGGCGACTACAGTGAACGTGCGCGCCGCGCTCTGGCTGCGGGGTGCGACGGGCTGATCGTCTGCAACGCGCCCGACGAGGTCGATGCCATGCTGCCGCAAATCGACTTTAAGGCCGATGATGCGTGGCGCGAACGCGCCGCGATGCTCCGTCCTCGCGGCCGGATGCCCTCCATCAAGGAGCTTGAGGCCGGTGTGATGTACCGCAATGCGCGAGCGCTCATGGATGCGGCGCAGCAATGCGTTGCCTAAAAGACAAGAAAAAAAGGACACGCAAAAGGCACAGGGCCCAAAGCCTTCAGCTTTTTCGCGCGTCTTAGGGAGAAGTCATGATCATTGAGTCTTTGCTTGACACTGATCTTTATAAGTTCACCATGATGCAGTGCGTACTGCATCAGTTTCCTGACGCTCACGTGCGTTATCGCTTTCGCTGCCGCACTCCGGGCATCGATCTGGCGCCTTATGCCGACGAAATTCGGGAAGAAATCCGTCATTTGTGTTCGCTCACGATGACCGAGGACGAGCTCGCCTATCTTGGCTCGCTGCGTTTTATAAAAAGCGATTTTGTCGAGTTTCTGAGTCTTTTCCATCTCAAGGAAAAGTACGTGACCGTCCGGCCCGACCCCGCGGCTTCGGCCGGACTCGACATCACGATCGAAGGCCCCTGGCTGCACACGATCCTCTTTGAAATCCCCGTGCTTGCCATTGTCAACGAAGTGTATTTCCGTCACGTCTGTCCCGAACCGGACTACGCCGAGGGACACCGTCGTCTGACCGCCAAGATCGACATGATCCGTGCCGAGCCCGACAACGGCAATCTGCACATCTCCGACTTTGGCACGCGCCGCCGTTTTTCCCGTCTGTGGCAAAAGCAGGTGATCGAGACGCTCAACCGGGAGTTGGGCAGCAGCATCTTCACCGGGACAAGCAACGTCATGTACGCCCGAGATTTCGGCTTGATTCCGATGGGCACCATGGCGCACGAATATCTGCAGGCCTGTCAGGCGCTTGGACCCCGTCTGCGCGACAGCCAGACGTACGGTTTTCAGATGTGGGCCAAGGAGTACCGCGGGGACCTGGGCATCGCTTTGGCCGACGTGTACGGGATCGAGCCCTTTCTCAAGGACTTCGATATGTACTTCTGCAAGCTTTTTGACGGGGCGCGTCACGACTCGGGCGATCCCTTCATCTGGGGCGAGCGCATGATCAAGCACTACGCGGCCAATAAGTGTGATCCGCGCAGCAAGACGCTGATTTTTTCGGACGCTCTCACGGTGCCCCGTACGATCGAGCTGTACCGACGCTTCAACCACCGCATTCGTTTGGGGTTTGGCATCGGCACCAACCTGATGAACGACGTCGGCCCCGATCCCCTCAATATCGTCGTCAAAATGGTGAGCTGCAACGGGCAGCCCGTTGCGAAGATTTCCGACACCCCGGGTAAAGGCATGTGCGAGGATGCCACGTATCTGGCGTACCTGCGTCAGGTGTTCGGTCTGCCGCCCGAAGTCAAAGCCTGATGCCTGAAAAATGCTGCAAGCCGCACATTGAGTGCTGAAAAATCGGCGCCGATTGCGGCTTTCGGCCACGCAATGAAAGGCCTGCGTGTACAATGAAAAAATCCGGGCCCGATCACGGCAAAGCGCGCGAAACCCTGGGTTTGGCGCGCTTTTTTCAGTGCTGTTCGACCCGTCGTTGATCCCCATACCAAGGAGTGCACATCTTGAACCTTGCCAAACTCGCCGCCGCCGTGACCCTGGCGGCCTTTCCTGCGTTGGCGTCAGCAGCTTCGCTCAACGGTGCCGAGCTGAGCCTGCTCTGGGCAGTGCCGTTTGCCGGCATTCTGCTTTCGATTGCCATCTGTCCCCTCGTGGTGCCCTCGTTCTGGCATCATCATTTCGGCAAGGTTGCCGTCTTCTGGGGCCTGTGTTGCACCATTCCGCTCTTTTTCTACGCACCTTTCGGTGTGGCGGTCGGCGCCGTGGCGCATGCCATGATCGGGGACTACATTCCGTTCCTGCTTTTTGTCGGCGCGCTGTTCGTCGTTGCGGGCGGCATCCACATTCGCGGCAGCTTCGTCGGGACTCCGATCGTCAACGCCGCCTTCCTTTTGGTGGGGGCTTTCTTTGCCAACCTCATGGGCACAACGGGCGCGGCGATGCTGCTCATCCGTCCGCTTATTGCCGCCAATGAAGGGCGTCGCATCAAGATGCACACCTTCATCTTCTTTATCTTCATCGTGGCCAATATCGGCGGCTGCCTGACGCCTTTGGGCGACCCGCCTCTGTTCCTGGGCTTTTTGCGCGGTGTCGAATTCTTCTGGACCGCTCAGCATCTGATTGTTCCGCTCATTGCCACGCTCGTGATTCTGCTCGGCCTGTATCTGGCGATCGACAGCTGGGCCTATGCCAAGGAAAAGCGTGAAGGCACGTTCCGTCCCAATGTCGACACGACGACCAAGTTCGGCATTTCGGGCGGCGTGAACTTCCTGTACCTGGCCGGCATCATCGGTGCCGTGCTGATGAGCGGTATCTGGAATCCGGGCGTGCACTTTGAAGTGCTCTCGGTGCACCTGACGCTGCAGGGCCTTTGCCGCGACGCCATCTTCGTGCTGATGGCTGCGCTCTCTCTTATGACCACGCCCAAGGCGGCCCGTACGGCCAACCAGTTTACCTGGGCGCCGATTGAAGAAGTTGCCAAGCTCTTTTTCGGCATCTTCCTTTGCATTGTGCCCGTCCTTGAAATGCTTCGCGCGGGTTCTGCCGGTGCCTTTGCTCCGGTCGTTGCGCTCGTCACGAACGAAGCCGGTGAATTCAACAACGTGATGTTCTTCTGGCTCACCGGCATTCTGTCGGCGTTCCTTGACAACGCGCCCACGTATCTGGCCTTCTTTAACCTTGCGGGCGGCGATCCCGCGGCTCTGATGACCACCCACAGCCACACCCTGATGGCCGTGTCCATGGGTGCCGTCTTCATGGGGGCCGTGACCTACATCGGCAACGCGCCCAACTTCATGACGGTGAGCATCGTACGTGAGCGCGGCATCAACATGCCGTCGTTCTTCGGTTACATGATTTGGAGCGTGGGCATCCTGTTCCCGACCTTCTTCATCATCGACCTGATGTTCCTCTGACCGAGACTATCGGACGGGTTGACCCAAGACTCGTCCGAAATCGGAAAAAATCTCAAAGCGGTGTTCGGATGCGTTCGGGCGCCGCTTTGGTTTTGAGCTGCAGACACACGGCCTGTTTGCCGGCCCGCTCAAGGAAATTTAAACTCCGATCGTTGTTGTGATTCAGAGGAGCCCCCATGACTGCAAGGTCTTGTCCCAGTGGTTTGCGTCGCAAAACGATCGCTCTGGCGGCTGCG
>CAMAHM010000063.1 GCA_945834535.1 uncultured Sutterella sp.
GTACACTTGGTCGGCATCGATCTTGATGAACCATTCTCCCTGGGGAATGTGCTTAAGTACGAAATTTGCCTGACCGGCCAGAGTGTTTTCTTCTGCGACTGTATTCGGATCGATACCCGCAGGTGTTTGCATCAGGATTTTGTGAGGGTACTCGAGCGCAATAAATCCGGGGTGCTTATCGCAAAATTCGCGAATGATTTCTTCGCTGCCATCTGTGCATTCGTTATACACGATGATACCTTTGTGAATCAACGGTACGATGCTGTTTAAGCAAGCACGCAATGTGATCGCTTCATTTTTGACTCGAATCACAGCCCAAGGATCGACATAGTTCAGATCCTCAGGGCGCGCATTTTTTCGATCCTGTACGGTCACAAAAGGGCGGGCAAACTTTTTGAAGTACGTGCGCTTTCTTTCATTGATGTAGCGCGGCCAGACATGAAGCAGACAGCGGATGAAAAAGAGACGGTCAAATTTCATGGATGCTTGCTATTTTTAAGTTGAAATTAGAACTGGGCGTTAGGATACAGACGGCACAGAACTTCACGAATAACAGCGTCAAAACTTGAGGCCAATGTTCTTCCTTTGAGCTGTCGGTCGCGGATGGTTTCTTCCACCGTAGCGCGCCAATGCGCGGGATACTCGCCCTCAACCCAATTGCCGCGTCCGCGGCCGAAATGCGCGACCGCGAGATACAAAAGCGCAGCATCAATAAAAAGATTCATGAGAGCGCTGTCGGACCACATGACGACGGTTCCGGAAGCGTCCTTTTGATGGTTGTAGGCAACGGCAATGCCCGCGCCGCCAAGTGCACCGACAACGCTGCCGATCAGCGTTCCAAGACCGAGCGACAGACCGCCGGTGGCCAAATCGGCAGCCAGACCGCCCGCAGCACCGGTGCCGATGGCGCCGGCGACCGCCGCTTGTTTGGGGTCGACCGCACTTTTGACGGACCAATCCGAGCGCATGCGCTGCAAAAGTTCCTTGCGTACGCCCTTGCCCTTGAGGCCGTTGATGCTGATGAGCTTGTCGGTGAGCGCACAGAAATCGTCCACAGATCGGGCCGACAGAGCTGTTTGAGCCGCTTCGGCCGGATCATGTACTTCGTCGCCGATCTTGAGCTTGAAGCGCTTGCCCCAGAGTTTGAGCTGATCCACCATGCCGGGGGTGGCGGCAACTTCCTGATCCTTGGCGAGTTTGTCGATGTAAAAGCCCAAGGCTTGAATGCTCGAGCTGTAAGCGGCACGGCGTTGGCGCGACCACACTTCCCGCACGGCTTCAAAGGCGGGCTGCTGTTCCTCTCCAAGAACGCTGCCGATGGCATCAAAAAGTGTGAATTCCTGAACCCAGCAGCGGGCAAAGGCATCCATTGAAAGGACTTCGCGCACGATGGGGTAGCTTTGCATCGCGCTCTTCCAACGCTCGATTTGTGCCGCTTCAACGTCGGCGGGCTGCGGGACTCCGATTTGATTCAAAAGCACAATGACGGGTTTGCCGATCCACTCGAGAATCCGCATCTCGGCCTGCACGTAGGGCGCAGTCTCGGGAAGCTCGGTTGCGTTGACGAGATAAAGAACAACGCTTGAGGTTTCTTTGACGTGCTTCAGTGCTTTTTGGTTGAGCCACTGAGACTTGTTGGCCATGCGATCCCACACTTCGGACAGGAACCATCCGACGGGGTTGGAACGCCCTGAGAGACGTTTGGCTAAGGCAACGGAATTTCCGAACCCGGGAGTGTCCCAGAGAATAAGTTCGCAGCCTTCGGCGTTGCGCGCGAGCACATAGTCGTCCGTGGTTTCCGTGACGTGTTCCCGATCGGCGACTTCGCCGATGTCGCGCGACAGAAGGGTACGCGCAAGTGTCGTCTTGCCGATATTGGTGTGGCTGACGAGACTAAGGTGAATGCGAAGAGAATCCGTAGGCATGGCGACAGCTCAGATAAAACATTAGGAATTGGGGACGGACGGAGAAGCTTCGGGTGCGACGTCGGTGTGCATGACGGCACTCTGACTGCTTGCCCAGGCACGCAGACACTTGACGGCACTCAGAACAGAATCGGGATCGGCGGCAACGAAAAGAGGCACACGATGCAACTCGATAAAGGCCTTCCAAAGTTCGGATCGCTCCTTGATGCGCTCGGGAAGCTGTTTGTAGCGCTCGGCAAAGACGGACATATCGAGGAAAACAGCAAGGACACCGTTGCCCTGATCATGTGAGTTCAGCCGATCAAGGACAGTACCGTGCACGCTCGTTTCAGGCGTATCGGTTCCGTCGAGCCACAAAAGACGCACGCCCCGCCGCTCAGAGGGCGGCACGCTGGGAAGCGGCGCCTCCTCGTCATCAAAGTCAAGCAGTGCGACATCGGATTCGTCATCAAGCCCCCACAGTCGCCGCACGCCCGACAGGGTTGCGGCACGGCAGGAACGCTCGGGCGCCGAGGCGATGACCGTCAGGTGTCCGAGCGCGGCGTCCTGCGCACATTGCGCAAGCACGTTGCCGTAATAGGCGTCGCTGATGTCCAAAGGCGTGCGTTCGGTGAAACGTTTCATACGCCATGTATTAAGGGCAATCAGCAGAAGTCTGGGGATGATGACCACGGCGGCAATCATGATCATCATGCGGATAAGCCAGGGCGAAGCCGACACGGGCTCAGTCAGATAGGCAAGGCGGTCACTGCGCAGCTGGGCGATTTGGGCAACATCAGGAATGCCCGGCAAGGCTCCCCAGGTTGGAATCGCACCGTAGGTGGCGTCGAGGAAGGCTTTGACGGCTTCGGGCTTTTCAGCCAGCCAGGTGCTTTCCCACCCTGCCCAGTAGGAGGTGCCGAATCCGCGAACGAGCAGGCTGACGATCAGACCGAGCGCAAAAAAGACGGCTGCCCAATGAAGGGTACGGGCAACGTGCGAGTGCACAAGCGGCGCCACCTGACGCGCCCAGGCCAGGAGAAATTCCGATTTGAAACCTTTTTTTAGGGTGGAAAAGGTTGTTTTTTCGACTAAAGAGGCCAAGAGATTCCTGAAGGGAAGGCCGAAGCGCCGTGGGCTTCCAATGAGACCGACTGCGCACAGGAAAAGGACAACGTAGACGCCCAGATTCCAGAGTAGAACGCTCCAAAAGGGAGGTGAAAGAAGATTGACGATGTGTTCGGGACTGCCGATACGATCCGTCAGAACCCCCAGAACGAAGGCAATCAGAATCAGGACAGGCGAAAAAATCTGCGGCAGACGCGCCGTCGTGTTGACGCTCGTCGATACACCGCGCTCGGCGAGAATCGAGAGAACGCATTTGGCTCGCTCGGCCAACATTTTTTCGGGCGCAGCCCCCTCTCCGAGCGCGTGAGCCGCCTTAAGTCCGGCAGCCTCACTGTCGGCAGCGGTCCAGCCCAGGCTTTTGTCCTGCGACTGTTCAGCGGCTTTGGCAAGCAAAATGAGCTTGGTCTGCTGCAGGGTTGTGTGAATGATGGGAGCTTTTTTCGCCATGGACCACAAAAATCGGAGTACGCAAAACAGCATCGGCCGCACCCCAAATGATGCGGTCAATAAGCATTGTAGGGGATCGGCATCGAAGTGACAGTTCAGCGGCAGGCGAGGTTTGCGTCAATGGCCTTGCGCAAAAGCCGGGTGCTGAGCGCTGGGTCTTTTTGCCCGCAGATTGCAGAGACAACGGCCAAACCGTCGGTGCCGGCTTTAAAAAGCGCTTCAGCCATGGCGGCTTTTACGCTGCCGATGGCGACGATCGGACACGGCTTCCTGGCGGCCAGACGGGCAAAGCCTTCCATTCCGAGTTGAGCGGCTGCGTCCTTTTTGGTGGCCGTGTCGAAAATAGGGCCGACGCCGAGATGGTCAACGAGCGAGGTGTCGACTGCTTCAAGTTCGGCCATGGAAGAGACGGAAAGCCCGAGCACGCGATCAGGCCCGATGAGCGGTCGGGCGTCGTCGGGGGAAAGGTCCTGTTGCCCGACATGAAGTCCCGCTGCGTCCACAGCGACGCAAACATCGGCATGGTCGTTGACAATGAGGGGAACGTTCAGGGGATCGAGGACCTTTTTGAGCGCTCTGCCGCATTCGACGAGTTCGCGTTTTTTCCACTGAGGGGCGCGAAGCTGCACGACTGTGGCACCGTTTTGTGCGGCAATTTCTGCCGTGCGAACCATGCCGTCAAAGCCTCCGCACAGGTCGGGATCAAGGACAAGGTAGAGCGACAGGTCGATGCAGGGACGAGACATGACGGACGAACTCCAAAAATCTCTGTTTAGATGGCGTGCAGGGCGTCAATATAGGCAACCTTGAAGCTCCCCGGGCCCTTGGAAGTTTCAAGGGCTTTCTCCTGCGCCGCCTTGGCGTGCGCACAGGCGCTTGCCACAGCCAGAAGGGGATCGTCGGCCTTGGCAAGGTAGGCTGCGACCATGGCGCTCAACGAGCAGCCGGTGCCGACGACAAGTGTGGCTTCAGCCGTGCCTCCTTTGACGGAGACGATGCGCTCTGCGTCCGTCGCAAAATCGCTCTCGCCGGTGACGCACACGAGCGTCTGATAATCCTTGGCGAGTTTGACGGCAGCTTCCAGAGCCGATTCGCTGGAATCAAGACTGTCGACGCCTTTGCCGCCGGAGCCGACGCCGGCCAGAGCACGAATTTCCGAAGCGTTGCCGCGAACGCAGGCGGGATGCTTTTCGAGGAAGCTGTGGATGACGCCGTCGCGCCAGGCAATGACACCGGCGGCCACGGGGTCGAGCACCCACGGAACATTGTGGGTGTTGGCGGCGTCGACCGCACAATGCATCGCTTCAAGGATGTCGCTGCGCGGTGTGCCGATGTTGATCAGTAGAGCAGACGAAATCGCAGCAAAGGTTCCCGATTCCTCTTTGGCTACGACCATTGCGGGCGACGCGCCGATCGAGAGCAGCACGTTGGCCGTAATTTCCTGGACGACGTCATTGGTCATGCAGTGCACAAGGGGAGAAAGTGTCTGCACGCGCTGACGATTGGCTGCGAAGACGGTACTGTCCAAAGGCTTAACGGAGGGGAGAATGCAGTGAGTCATGCTGATTGAAAATCAAAGTCGAGCCAAAGAGTGGATGATGAAGTTGAATTCTTCTTCCGTCACGGGAGTGATGGAAAGACGGTTTCCGCGCGCCAACACGCGCATGTTCTCGGTTTGCGGGTGAACTTTGAGGTCGGCTAGAGAAATCCGCTCAATCGGTTGCAGAGCCTGAACATCAATCGCCAGCCAACGCGGTTTTTCCGGCGTGCTTTTGGGATCAAAGTACTCGCTTGAGGGATCAAACTGCAGGCGGTCGGGATAGGGGGCTGAAGCAATGCGGGCAAGACCGACAATGCCGGGTTCCTTGCAGCTTGAATGATAGAAGAGGACTCCGTCGTCAATCTGCATGTCGTCGCGCATAAAGTTGCGCGCCTGATAGTTGCGGATGCCGAACCAGTCAACGGTGCGGTCGGGGCGTGACAACACGCTCTCGAAACTGCATTCACCGGGCTCGGACTTCATCAGCCAGTAGCGTGTCATGGAGCAAAGCCGAATGTCGAGACCAAAAAAATCCCCGTAGGGTGTTTCGGGCTACGTTGCCTGAACCAAGAGTCCAGGGTGGTCACTGCCGGAGCGGAAAACGGTTAGGACAAACGCGTGTCCGATGCACTATCGGCTCTCGGGCTTGGCGACCTTGCACAGCGTGCATAGGTTAGGAACATTGAAGCCGCTGATGAAACACCACAGTGGGGCTTAACCATTATACGAAAAGAGCCGAGGAAAAACCTCGGCTCAGTTGGAAAAATCCGCACCAAGATGCGCTTTAGCCCAAAACGGGATCGAGCGCTTCGTCGCACTTCATGCGCATGGCTGCGACGCGAGAGATCGTGGTAACGTCGACCGGAATTTCTCCGAGACGCCCCGTCAAGGAGTCAAAGGCGATCTGAAGCGACGCCATGACTGCCACGCGTTCAGTGGTGAGCGCACGGTTGGCACCACGGATTTCTGCAGCACGTGCATTGATAATTTCGGCAGCCTTTTTAAGGGGCTCCATGTCTTCCTGCGAAACATCAAAAGGGTATTCGCGGTCCAGAATGTTGAGCGTAATGCGGGGCATGCCAGGAAATTCCTACAAAAAAAGGGGACGATCCGGGCTCCGGCGCCCCCCGAGAAGCGATGAGACTTATTCGCCGGTCGAGAGCGAAGCAATGAGCGTTTCAATGCGGGCACGCACGGCGTTCGACTCTTCCTGCAGCAGATCGACGGCGGCCTGCTTGTCGGCGAGTTCACGCTTGAGGGCTTCGTTTTCGGACTTGAGGGCGCTGAAGGCCTCAATCAGACGAGCCACGGAGGATTCGAGTTTGTCGAGCTGATCGTTCATTTGAAAATTCCTTTCAACCACAAGGGCAGTGTTCGGGGACAGAAAAAGCAAAGACCTCTATTTTAGGAGGATGCAAACAGATTAAGACAGCCCGAGGACATCGGCCATCGAAAAGAGGCCGTTTTTGCGTTTCAAAATGAAACGGGCTGCTGTCACGGCTCCCTGCGCGTAACTGGCGCGCGAGCCGGATTTGTGAGTGATTTCAATGCGTTCTCCCACGCCGGCGAAAATAACCGTGTGGTCGCCTACAACGTCGCCTCCGCGAAGAGCCGCAAATCCGATGGTGCCGGGTTTGCGCTCACCCGTGTGCCCCTCGCGGGAAAGGACGGCAACGTCTTCAAAACGCTGTTCGCGAGCCTTTGCCACGCGGCGTCCCATCTCCAAAGCGGTTCCCGAGGGAGCATCGACCTTGTGCTTGTGGTGCATTTCCACGATTTCGCAGTCATAGTCCTTCAAAAGTGCTGCGGCCTTTTCAATCAGACAGAAAGCCGCATTGACGGCAACGCTCATGTTGGGAGCAAATACCACCGGAATTTTTTGGGCGGTTTCTTCAATGCAGGCACGCCCCTGAGCGTCAAAGCCGGTCGTGCCGATCACCATGCCGATACCGTGTTCGGCGCAAAAGGGCAGATAGGAAAGCGTCGCTTCGGGACGAGTGAAATCGATAAGAACGTCGGCGCCGACAATGCTCGAAAGATCGTCGGTGATCACCACTCCCGTCGATTTTCCCAAAAAGGCGGCAGCATCCTGACCGATGCCTTCGGCTCCGGGAGCGGTGACGGCGGCAAAAAGCTGTGCGTCCTCTGCAGCGAGAACGGCTTCAATAATCATGCGACCCATGCGGCCGGTGGCGCCCGAAACGGCAATCTTGATCATGTCGAAACTCTTGAGAATCAATCGAAATTACTTGACGGGGACCGGCTTGACGACAAAGTCGGTCTCACGGCCGAGAATCATATGATCAGACTGCAGTTCCGTGGGCATGTCCATGGATTCAATCTTGGCAAGCTGGTCATTGTCGTCAAATATGAGCGTCAGACGGCGCATGGATTCTGTGCCGCGACGGGGGCTGTTGTAGTAGACGTAATCCCACTGATTGCGACGCAGGGGATTTTGAATGAGCGGCTCTCCCATCAGAAACATCACCTGTTGGCGCCCCATGCCGACGGAGAGCTGATCGACCATTTCCTGAGTGACAAGATTGCCCTGATGCACGGTGGGACGGTAGACATAGCTGTTGAAATTGCATCCCGACAGGCCTGCGACGGCAAGCATCATCGGTGCAGTCAGACAAAGAAGACGAAGTTGCATGGTGTCTGAAATGAGTGAGCAAAAGACGAAAACCCCGCAAGATGTCGCAGAAACGGGCACTGCGGCCGGGTTGCCGTTATGATAATAGCTGAAGCTCAAATTTTAACGGAGTGCAGACTCCGCTTTTTTCTGGACAATTTCCGAGAGGTCAGGCTTATGTCGCCATCCAAGGCAGCTGCAAAGCAGGGCGAGCGCCGCAGCGAAAAAGAACTTAAGAGTGCCGGTCTGAAGGCGACGGGGCCCCGTATGCGCATTCTCGAACTCTTCGAGGACGCCTTGGTTAACGGTCCGAATCGACACCTGACCGCTGAAGACGTCTATAAGCAGCTCGTTGCCGAGGAGTTCGACGTGGGGCTGGCAACCGTCTATCGCGTGCTCTCACAGTTTGAGTCCGCGGGGCTTATTGTGCGTCGCTACTTCGGCAACGACCGGGCGACGTATGAAATGGATGACGGCTCGCACCACGACCATATCGTCTGCACGCGCTGCGGCCGCGTTGAAGAGTTCGTGGACGAAGAAATTGAACGCAGGCAGCGTGAAATTGCCCACAGGCTTGGGTTTGAGCTCGAAGACCATGCCTTGTCGCTCTACGGCATTTGCGAAGAGTGCAGGAAGAAGGAAAAGGCCCGCCGTACCTGACGGGCGCTTTTCAGAAGAGTCTCTCTTAGCTTCAAAAGCCGAATAGTCCCGTTGTCAGGCGGGAGCTTGTGGGAACAAGCCCGCCGTTTGCACGGAAAAATTGGCATATTTGCGATGCTTTTGCAGGAAGAGCTCCTTTCTTCGCTCTAATTCCAAGGCATTGTATTTTGCCGGGTTGAGTTTGGCTTCCCCAAAGAAAAGCTTCCCCACCAGTTCGTTGACGGCCACAAGGTCGATTTCGTTTTGTCCTTTATCGTCCCACCAGGCGCCGACACCGGTCCATTGGCCGCTTTCCAAAAAGGATGCTCGGTACCAAAGCTCAAGCGTTCTACCAAGAAACTGAGGCAGCCCGCGACGGGTCATTT
>CAMAHM010000064.1 GCA_945834535.1 uncultured Sutterella sp.
AAGAGCCTTCTGAAGGTCAAAGTGAATCCTCTGTCTTCAGACAGGGGAGCTTCAATTTTCCCGACCTCATTAGAATGGATGCTCCCGAGGCAATGAGCCAACGGGCGCATTGTTTTTGGACAGATTGAATTGGCAACTATGTCTTCCCCTCATCTTCCTTTGAGCGAGCTGATGCGCCGGCCGCAGGACACGTTGGTGCGCGAACTTCTGAAACTTTGCGGCAGGCCCGAGGTCATCAGTTTTGCGGGAGGGCTGCCCGCAAGCGAAGGCTTTGCTGTCGAGGCAATGCGTCGGGCCGCCGATGAGGTTCTCAGTCAAATGCCCGTGCGGGCGCTGCAGTATTCCTACACCGAAGGCGATCCGATTTTGCGTCAGGCGATTGCCGACTTTGAAACTTCGCGCGGCACGCCCACCTCAGCTGACGAAGTGATGATCGTGACGGGCTCGCAGCAGGCGATCGACCTCATTGCACGCTCGTTTATCGACGCGGGCAGCCGCGTGCTTGTCGAAAATCCGACCTACATGGGAGCGCTTCAGACCTTCCGCAACGCTTCGCCCGAATTCGTGCCGCTGCCCCATGACGAAGAAGGCCTCAATCCCGCGGCGATTGACTCTTCATTTGCGGGAGCCCGCTTTGCCTACGTCATGCCGACCTATGCCAACCCGACCGGCATGACGCTTTCCGAAGAGCGTCGCATCGCTCTTTGTCAAAAGGCGCGGGAGCTTGATTTGTGGCTTGTTGAAGACGATCCCTACGGCGAGCTGTGGTACGACAAACCCGCCCCCAAAAGCCTGCGTCACTGGGCGCCCGAACGCACGCTGCGACTCGGAACACTTTCCAAGACGCTCGCGCCGGGTCTGCGCATCGGCTACGTGTGCGGCCCCAAAGAAGCGCTCAACGTGCTCTCGCTTTTAAAGCAGACATGCGATCTGCACACCTCGACTTTTGCGCAACTCACGGCCGCCCGTGTCTTCACGTCGGGCGCCCTTGAAGAACACCTGCCGCAGGTACGCGCGCTCTACAAGCGTCAGGCGCAGGCGATGCTCGAGGCGCTTGAGGCGCACATGCCCGAGGGCATTGCCTGGACGCGCGTCGAAGGCGGCATGTTCCTCTGGATGACGTTGCCCGAAACGGTCAACACGACGGCGCTTTTCAAGCGCGCAATCGACGCGGGCGTTGCCTTCGTTCCGGGGCAGGCCTTTTATGCCGCAGGTGACGACACGCACCACATGCGCCTTTCCTTTGCCACGGTTCCCGTGGACAAAATACGCACGGGCGTCGAGCGCCTCGCCGGACTTCTTCGGGCGGCGCTCTGATCGCTTCCGGCCGCCTGCCTGCGCGGCCGAAATAACCGACAGGCATGCTCGCGGCCGCCCGTGCCGACAGCCGAAAGCGGCACTCCCGTTTTCTTGCGTGTGCGCGAGCGGAGTATCATTTTGCTGTTTGGCCCTCAGAAGCCGTCCGCGTTTTATCTCCGTCACCCCGGGCAGATGTGCGCCGCAGCTTCAGATTTCCCGGCGGCAAGGCCACAAGCCCGATTGAGGCCGCACGGGAAATGTCGGCGGCAGGGCTTGTCGCTGAACGATTGAATTTTCAAAATGCCGCACGGCACTGCGCCCCGACCCGCGGTCGGAGCATTGTTGGAGACACAATAAAAATGCAAAAGAAGAACCTCGATTGGGAACACCTCGGCTTCGGCTACACCCCCACGGACTACCGCTGGCAGGCTGAATTTGAAGACGGCGCCTGGGTGCGTGAAGGGCTCGTGACCGACCCTCAGCTGCATCTGACCGAAGCCGCCTGCGTCTTTCACTACTCGCAGAGCTGCTTTGAAGGCCTGAAGGCCTACACGACCAAGGACGGTCACATCGTCACCTTCCGTCCCGACATGAACGCCGAACGCATGATCAACACGTGCCGCCGGCTCGAAATGCCCGAGTACCCCAAGGAAAAGTTCGTCAACGCCGTCATCGAGACCGTGCGCGCCAACGCCGCCTGGGTGCCTCCCTTCGGCACGGGTGCCTCTCTCTACATCCGTCCGGTGATGATCGGTTCGGGCCCGCAGATCGGCGTGGCTCCCGCCCCCTCCTACACCTTCCGCATTTTCGTGATGCCCGTGGGCTCTTACTTCAAGGGCGGCATCAAGCCCCTGAAGCTTCGCGTGTCGGACTATGACCGCGCCGCTCCCCACGGCACGGGCCATATCAAGGCGGGCCTGAACTACGCCATGAGCCTGTACCCGACGATGGAAGCGCACCGCGAAGGCTTTGCCGAAAACCTGTACCTTGACCCGGCTACCCGCACCTATGTCGAAGAAACGGGCGGCGCCAACGTGATCTTCGTGGACAAGGACAACAATCTGATCGTTCCCAAGTCCGACTCGATCCTGCCCTCGATCACCCGTCGCTCGCTCATCTACGTGGGCGAACACTATCTCGGTCTGAAGGTGATCGAACGCCGCGTGGCGCTCGAAGAAATCCGCGACTTCAAGGAAGCAGCCCTTTGCGGTACGGCCGCCGTGCTCGCCCCCGTCGGCGAAATCCACACCAAGGCGGGCGTCATCGCCCTGCCCTCGGGCATGGAAAAGATCGGCGAAATCTCCGCCAAGCTCCGTGAAACTCTCACGGGCATCCAGGCCTGCGAGATCGAAGCCCCCGAAGGCTGGATCCGCAAGATCTGCTGATCATCCTTTCGCGACCGGCGCCACGCTTTAAGCGCGACGCCGGCATAAAAAAGCCCCGCGGCATGCAAACTTCTTAAGCGTGCATGCCGCGGGGCTTTGTTTGTTGCGCTCTCGCCTTAAGCCTCGGAGGCGGGCGTCTTCTTATCCTCGGACGTCTTCAAGTCGGGCGCGGGTTCCCGGGCGGCGGGCTCAGGGAGGGCATCCTTGCCTTCGGCCGAAGCCTCTTTCTCTTCGGGGTGAGGAGTGGTCTTGTCGATCTGCGCCTGAGCAACTGCCTCGGGGGCCTCATTGGGGGCAACTTCGGCAACCCCCTCGGGAGCAACCTCGGGGCCCTTTTGCGCGGCCTGCAGCGCCTTAATCTGATCGAGCAGGTCGTGGTGCGCGCCGTCGGCCTTGAGGAGAGCCTTTTGCAGGGCGTCGATCACCTTGGCCTGCTTGGCAAGCGCTTCTTCAAGGCGGTTGATCTTGGCTGCATAGGGATCGATTTCACCGGGCACTTCACCGTAGGCGGCAAACATGGCGTGAATGCGGTCGCGCTCACGCTTGGTTTCCTGCGTCGTGCGTCCGGGCACGCCCACGACGGTCGAGTCGGGCGCGACTTCGCGCACAACAACCGCGTTGCTGCCGATGCGGGCATTGTCGCCGACCGTAAAGCCGCCGAGAATCTTGGCGCCGGCACCCACAACAACGCCCTTGCCGAGCGTGGGATGGCGCTTTTGGCCGCGCCCCAGAGAAAGCCCGCCGAGCGTGACGCCGTGATAGATCGTGCAGTCGTCGCCGACTTCAGCCGTTTCGCCGATCACCACACCCATGCCGTGGTCGATGAAAACGCGCCGACCGATGCGGGCGGCCGGGTGAATTTCGATACCGGTGAGAAAACGCCCGACGTGACTGACCCAGCGACCGAATCCGTACCAGCCCTGAATCCAGCACCAGTGCGCCGCACGGTGAAACTGCAGCGCATGCAGCCCCGGGTAGCTGAGAAGAATCTGGACCGGGCTCATGGCAGCCGGGTCGCGTTCGAGAATGGTGCGCACGTCTTCCTTGAGGCGTTCAAACATGAGTGTCGTTCCTATCTGGTGCGTTAAAGGGCGCCGGCGGGCGGCGCCTGTCTGTTGTCTTTTTGGGGACCCGCGCGCGAGGGATTTGGCGAGAACCCATTGACTGATTTTAGCGTGTCTTTTTAGAGCCGGCCCGATCGGCCTTGGACTGAATGATCGCCGCGCAGATGCCGCGCATCAGGTCGACTTCGCTTTGTGTGAGACCGGCGCGGGCAAACAGGCGCCGCGTCATGTCCATCAGATTCTTGGGCTCGGCCGGATTGAGGGCTCCGCATGCGATCATGGCCCGCTCCCAGTGTCCGTAAAAGCCCTCGACGGCCTTCACGCAGGCCGCAGGCTCACGCGCAAAGCGCTCCTGCCAGTCGTAGAGACTTTCGGCGTGGGTGTTTTCCATCAGGGCCATCTGCATCTCGTAGGCCGCAATCTGCACGGCCTGCGCCAGATTCAGGCTCTGACTTAACGGATTGGCGGGGATGGCGGCGCAGAACTGGCAGCGCTGCACGTCTTCGTTTGTAAGGCCCGATCGCTCGCAGCCAAAGACGAACGCAGCCCCCGAGGTGCGTTCGCCCTGCGCCTCGAGCCACATCGTGCAGCGGGCTGCGGAGGTGCGGATGGGTTCAATGGGCGGACCGAATTCCCGATCGTACCCGGTCATGGCAAAGGCAAGCGCCTTGTCGGCAAGGGCGTCTTCGAGCGTCTCAAAAGCGCGCGCGGCCTCAAGCACGTCCACCGAACTCGTGGCAAAAGCCACCGCGTCGGGATGCGTGCGCCAGTTTTCATCGCGCGGCGCGACAACGCGCAGGTCGCCAAAGCCCATGGTCTTGACGGCGCGGGCGGCCGCTCCGATGTTGCCCGGATGGCTCGGAGCGACAAGAATGAATGAAATGCGCGCGGCAAAGTCGTGAAATCGGGTACTCATAAAAACGCAAAATCAAAGGGCCGGCGTGCGCGGACGGCCCGTTCGGGCATGCCGTGAAGGGCAGGCAAATTCGATACAATGCGCACAACGGTCGCTCCCGGGGGCGACTGCACGGCATTTTACCGTCCGTCTGCGTTTGTTTCGGGCTTTTTGCACCCTTGGATCGCCCCCGCCCGCCGCACGCCGCGTCGCCCTCAGGCGGTCCGCAGCGTCGGTTTTTTGCGTGCCGCATTTTTC
Source organism: uncultured Sutterella sp. (assembly GCA_945834535.1). Taxonomy (GTDB): domain Bacteria; phylum Pseudomonadota; class Gammaproteobacteria; order Burkholderiales; family Burkholderiaceae_F; genus Duodenibacillus. The sequence continues at coordinate 4,902 of CAMAHM010000064.1, forward strand.
CTTTTCGCACGGAACTTCTTTTCCCATGGCATCCGCTCAACTCGAAGTCGCAATTCAGGCCGCCCGCCGGGCCGGCAACCTTATCAACCGTGAAAGCCGCCGCATCGACGAAATCGAAGTGCGCGAAAAAGCGCCCTTTGACTTTGTCAGTCAGGTCGACGAACGCTGCCAGGACATCATCGTCGAGATGATCCGCCACCACTTCCCCAAGGACGGCATCCTTGCCGAAGAAGGGCGTGAACCGATCAACCCCAAGGCCCCCAATCAGTGGATCATCGATCCGCTGGACGGCACGACGAACTTTCTGCACGGCTTTCCGCAGTACGCCGTCTCGATCGCCTACGCCGTCAAGGGCCGCGTGATGGCCGCCGTCGTGTACGACCCGGTCAAGAACGAACTCTTTTCGGCCGAACGCAGCCGCGGCGCCTTCTTAAACGACAAGCGCATCCGCGTTTCGGGCCGCACGGATTTTGAACAGAGCCTGATCGGCACGGGCTTTCCTTTCCGCAAGGGCGATGACTACGCGGGCTTTCTGCCGCGCCTTGAGCGCGTGGCTAAGTCGGCCGCGGGTCTGCGCCGCGCCGGCTCTGCCGCTCTGGATCTGTGCTACGTTGCCTGCGGCCGTCTTGACGGCTACTGGGAAGCGGGCTTAAAGAGCTGGGACATTGCCGCCGGCTCTCTGATCGTTCTTGAAGCGGGCGGTCTTGTGACCGACCTCTCGGGCGGCGAAAAGTACCTTGAGACGGGCTCGATCTGCGTGGGCACGCCCAAGATCTTCGCGCCTCTGCTCGTCAAGGTCGCCGACAAGCCCCTGGCCTAAAGATTTCCCGTGCGGGTACTGCCGCACGATTCCGTTCACTCCCACACTGCGCGCCGCACCGCCCGATCGTTTTCGAGCGGCTCGGCGCGTCTTTGACAGAGCACGTCCTTCATGTCCGCCGACGCCAACAGCACCGAACGCTACGCCGAACACACGCCCGTCATGCGCCAGTACCTCACGCTGCGCGACCAAAATCCGGGAGTGCTGCTGCTTTATCGGCTCGGAGACTTTTACGAACTCTTCATGGAGGACGCGGTCAAGGCAAGCCGCCTCATCGGCCTGACGCTCACGAGCCGCGGCAAGGACGCCCGCGGCAATCCGATTCCGATGGCGGGCGTGCCGGCAGCGACCCTTGAGCAATACCTTGCCAAGCTTGTGCGCTGCGGCGAGTCGGTGGCCATCTGCGAGCAGATGGGCGAGGCCACGCCCGGGCGCGGCATGATCGAGCGCAAAATCGTGCGCATCGTCACGCCCGGCACGCTCACCGACGCAACGCTCCTGCCCTCGGGCAAGGACAAGCCCCTTTTGGCGTACGTTCCCGCCCGAGGCCGTCGGCAGCCTGCGGCTTCGCTCGTGTGGCTGACGCTGAGTTCGGGTGCCTTTCGTGCCCAGCTCTGCCCGCCCGAGAGCGTGGCGGCGCAGATCGCCCGCATTGATCCGGGGGAAATTCTCGTCTCCGAGGCCGCGCGCGACGACGCGGCCCTTGAGGACTGGACGGGGCCGGTGACGACGCTTCCCGACTGGCACTTTGATGCCGAGCGCGGGCGCGCGCAGATTCAGGAGCGCTTTGGCCTTGAAGCGCTGACGGCCCGAGGTCTGGCGGCCGAGCCCGCGGTCCTTTCTGCCGTCAACGCGGTGCTCGGCTACGTCGAGCAGACGCAGTGCGACGCTCTGCCCTTCATTCTCCCCATCGAGATTGAAAACGACGGCGAATTCATCTTCATGGATCCGGCCACGCGGCGCAACCTTGAAATCACCGAAACGCTCCGAGGCGACGACGGACCGACTCTGGCGGGTGTGCTCGACACCTGCCGCACGGCCATGGGGAGCCGGCGCCTGAGAGCGTGGCTGCACCAGCCGCTGCGCGACGCCCGAAAGGCGGCCGAGCGCCACCGGAGTGTTGCAGAAATCATGGCGCGCGACGATCTGGCCGCAGCGCTTGAAGCGGCGCTTACGAACCTGCCCGACATCGAGCGCGTTGCAAGCCGCCTCGCATTAAGAAGCATTCGCCCCAGAGAACTTGCGGGGCTCAGAGACGCACTTTTTAACGTTCAAGCCCTCTGCGAGTGCGCCCGCAGCTTTGCTTCGCCCCTGGCCGCCGGCCTTGCCGACGATCTTGCGCTCGATCCGGCGCTGCGGCGCGATCTTGAAGAGACGCTTTTACCCGAACCCGCCACCCTGCTCCGGGAAGGCGATGTGATCGACTCGCGCTGCTCCGGGGAGCTTGCGGACATCCGCGCCATGCGCGACAACGCAGGCGCCTTTTTGGCCGAACTCGAAGTGCGTGAACGCGAACAAACGGGCATCGCCTCGCTCAAGGTCGAATACAACCGCGTCTCGGGCTACTACATCGAAGTGCCCAAGAGTCAGGCCGACAAGGTGCCCGACGGCTATCGGCGTCGTCAGACCCTGAAAAACTGCGAGCGCTACGTCAACGCCGAACTCAAGGCCTACGAAGACAAGGCGCTCTCAGCCAAAGAGCGCGCCGCGCAGCTCGAGAGGGAACTTTGGGATGCGCTGCTCACGCGAACGGCCGCACACGTGCCGGCGCTGATGCGCGCCGCAGCCGCCGCGGCCGTTCTGGACACGCTCGCGTCCTTTGCCCGTCATGCGGCCTCGGCCCGCTGGTGCGCCCCCGACCTGACGGCGCCCGCGGGACTTGAAATCCGCGGGGCCCGACACCCCGTGGTCGAACACATGATCGAGCACTACGTGCCCAACGACTGCACTCTCGTGCCCGGGCGCAGGCTTCTCATCATTACCGGCCCCAACATGGGCGGCAAGTCGACCTACATGCGCTCGATCGCGCTTATTGCGCTTTTGGCGTATGCGGGCAGTTTTGTGCCCGCCGCGAGCTGCCGACTCGGCCCCGTCGACAAGATCCTCACCCGCATCGGCGCTTCTGACGATCTGGCGCGCGGCCGCTCGACCTTTATGGTGGAGATGACCGAAGCGGCCGCCATCCTGCATCAGGCCACGAACGAGTCGCTCGTGCTGATGGATGAAATCGGCCGCGGCACGTCGACTTTCGACGGCCTGTCGCTGGCTGCGGGCATTGCCCGGGAACTGGCCGAACACGCGCGCAGCTGGGCACTTTTTGCCACGCACTACTTTGAGCTCACGCAGCTGGCGGTCGTGTGCCGCGAAACGGCCAACATCCACGTGTCGGCCGATGAAAACAAAAACGGCATCGTCTTTTTGCACGACATCAAGGACGGTCCCGCCAGCCAGTCCTACGGCATTGCCGTTGCCAAACTGGCGGGCATGCCCGCGCGGGTGATTCGCGAGGCAAGAAACGTTCTTGCCGAACTCGAAGAGCGTCAGCTCGGCTCGGGTCCCCAGATGGATCTTTTCGGTGCGGATGCGGTGCCCCCGCACGCGTCGGACGATGCCGAAAACCGGCCGGCCGCCCGCAATACGCCCGACTCGTTCGTGCTTTCGGACGGCACCGTGTGTGAGCGCGAGGCGCTTGAAGCGCTCGTTGAGGCCGTGCGCACGGTCGAGGCCGACGCTCTGACGCCGCGCCAGGCGCTTGACGTGCTCTACCAACTGCAGGATGCGGCTCGGGATCTGACGTCCGACAAGGCCTGACCGGGCCGCCGTCCAAGGTCGACTAACTCGCGGGCCGCGCAAACAGGTCGTCGGCCGTGACGCTGGCCTGCACAATGCCCGAGTGCACGTTTT
>CAMAHM010000065.1 GCA_945834535.1 uncultured Sutterella sp.
CGGGTCGGTGGACGTTCTGACGGCCGCCGTGGCCCGCATGGCCGGTTGGTGCGGAGAAGAGCCCGCAGAGCGCTTTGCGTCCGAAGCACTGCGTCAAAAGCCATCGCTCTCGGCCCTGGCGGTACTGTCGGACTTAAAGAGCAAGACCGATCCCGAAAACGAGCAGGCCAAGCTTCTGGCGAGCATCACCGCGCGTCAGTCCAAGCAGTTTGCGCGCTATCAGTGCCGCAACTGCGGCTTTTTGGCGCACACCTTCACCTGGCAGTGTCCGGGGTGCGAATCCTGGGAAAGCTTCCCGCCGCAGCGCGTGGAAGAGGGTAAAAAGCCGAGCGGCTACTAAAAAAGCGAGAGCTGCTTGCCCGACACTGCGCCCGCAGCGCCCGAGGCGGTTCTGCGGGCTTTTTGCGCGCTGTGCGCGGGAGCGGACTGCACTTGCCGCGCGATCCAGGTCAAAACGATCTGCACGGCCGCTTCGAGCTCGTCGGATGTGAGGTTCCTGGCCGGATCAATCCCGTACCACTTTGCAATGCAGCCGCGGCAGCACAGAGCCGTAGCGTGCTGCGCAACAAACACCGGATGTCCCTTCATCGGCGTCTGTCGGCCGTCGTTGCCGTGCAGGCGCACGGGCGCAAGCCGTTCTTTAAGAAGCTTGCGGGCGTGCTCGGCAAGGACGTCGTTCTTTTCCCGAGCATAGGCAAGAAGCTTGTCGGAGAGGTGAAAGCGGGCACGAAAGCGCGAGTGCGACAGAGCTTCAAGGATTTCGGGCGCGGTTGTACGAGTAAGAGAAAGCATGCGGCGGGCGCGGGCAATCCAAAAAAATGAAGTGTAGAAACGAAAGCCTGCTTTGCCAAGGCTTAGAATCGAGCCCGTTTTAGGAGGCCGCGATGCAATTTTCCTTGACTACCCAATCGATTGAAACACTCAACGTTCATACGCTCGTCGTCGCTGCATTTAAGGGCCGCGGCAGCGCGTGTGAACTTACCGAGGCCGCGCAGCAGCTTGATGCGGCCTGCGACAAGCGCCTTTGCGAGGCAATCGCCGACGAGGGCTTTGCGGGAAGGACCGGTGAAATCCTGGTGCTCCATCGCCTTGCGGGGGTTGCCGCGCGCCGCGTGGTGGTGCTCGGTTTTGGCGAGAGAAAAACACTCGACGCCGCGCGCTTTGTCAAAACTCTGACGGGATGGGCGGCCAAAAACCGTGCGCCGCAAGCCGCCCTTGCTCTTACAGAGGTTCTTCCCGACGGGCTTGACGAAGTCTGGGCCGCCCGTACGGCCGCCCGCGTTGTGACCTTCTCTTCGAGCCGTCCGGTGCTCCTAAAAACCGAACGGGAAAAAACGCCCGAGCTTGACTCGTGCCTGTGGGTTGCGCCCGAGCGCAACGACGATGTTGCTCGGGCTCTTGAAACGGGCCGCATCTGCGGCCAAGCCCTGCTTTGGGCAAAGAATCTGCAGGAGCTGCCGCCCAACATCTGCACGCCCGAGTATATGGCTAGGACCGCCCGCACTCTCACGCAGGGCAGGGGTGCGGCCAAGGGTCTCACAATCGAAGTGCTCGATCGCAAGGCGATTGAAAAGCGCGGTATGGGAGGCCTTTTGGCCGTCTCGTCGGGCGCCCAGACTGATCCCGTCTTTATCGAACTTGCCTGGCGCGGCGCAGCAGCCAAGGACGCTCCCGTCGTCGTGGTCGGCAAGGGCATCACGTTTGACGCGGGCGGCATCAGCCTTAAGCCGGCCCGCAATATGGACGGGATGAAGTTCGACATGAGCGGCGCAGCTTCGGCTCTTGCCTTGGTGAAGGCTGCGGCCGACATGAAACTCGCGCAAAACGTCACGGCTCTGGTGCCTTGCTGCGAAAACCTACCATCGGGCTCGGCGACGCGCCCGGGCGACGTCATCACAACCGCAAGCGGCAAAACCGTGGAAGTGCTCAACACCGACGCCGAAGGGCGCCTGATTCTTGCCGATGCTCTTACGCGGGCGGCCGACCTTAACCCTGCGGTGTGCATTGATGTTGCCACGCTCACGGGCGCCTGCATCACGGCGCTCGGAAGCAGCATGTCCGGGCTTTTCTGCGAAGATGCGAAGCTCACCGAAGAGCTTTGCCGCGCAGGCAGCACATCGGCCGACGCCGTATGGCCGCTTCCGATGGGCGGCGACTATCGCGCCATGCTCGAGAGCGCGGCCGCAGATCTGGCCAACATCGGCAACGCGCCGCAGGCGGGCGCAAGCGTTGCGGCCAGTTTTCTTGCCGAATTTGCTCCCAAGTGTCCCTGGGCGCACCTTGACGTGGCGGGTACCGCCAACTCCATGGGATTTAAGAAGGAGGGCTTTGCGCGGCCCCTGCCGCTGCTTTTGGAGTGGATCCTGGCGCGCGAGCCGAGCGGCAAAAACGCCGGCGGCAAAAAGCGCAGAACCGGCAAGTGACGGCTACAATGCCGACAGTTGCGAGCGCGGTTTCACACGAGACCGCAGCCCCCGTGAGACTTCATGCAGCAGATCGACTTTCACTACAACGTCAAAAACCGCTCCAACTATGCCTGTCGGCTTCTGAAAAAGATCACGACGCTGGGCAGGACGGCGTGCGTCTGGAGTCGGGATTCGGTCCTGTTGAACCGCGTCTACACGGAACTCTGGACCTTTGAAGACGAAGGCTTTTATCCCCACGCATGGGCGGGAACGCCCTATGCTTCGGAGGCGGGCATCGTTTTTGGGGGCGATATTGAGGCGTTGGGCTCGGGCGACGTGCTGGTGCTTTTGGATGAAGACGTGCCGCCCGAGTGGCAGAGCGTGTTTGCCCGGTTCGATCGGGTCGTTGACATCGTCAGCACCGATCCGGAGGAACTGGTACGCTCGAGGGCTCGTTACCGCGCTTACAAGTCGGCCGGAGTGCCGCTGAAGGTTTTCGACAGGAGAGGCAATTGAACTTCAACACGACCACGCTGCTCACCGATCGCGTTCCCTACAGCTGGGAAGAACTCAAGATGGGCGAAATTCGCGCGGGCAACGGTGCCGTGCCCGTTGAGGGGCTCTCGGCCGCTGCAACGGCTCAGGCTTTTGTGCCCGCAGCCGCGGCCCCTTCCTCGGCAGCCGCGCCGCGCCTGTCGGAGTACGACCGTGCAGCTCTTGTCGAAGAAATCACCGCCGAACTCGTGCCTTTGATTTCCGAGCGTCTGCACGCTCAGGTGTCCATCATGATCGACGTCACCATGAAGCAGGCCGCCGCCAAAATCCGCAAGGACTTTGACGGCGCTTTGGACGCCACGGTGCGCACGTCCGTGCGCAAAGTCGTCGAAGGCAAGCTCAAGGCCTGAGGCGACAACGAACGCGATTTTCGCGCCTTGTGCAGCAAAGCGAAACGGCCGCCTTCGGGGCGGCCGCTTCACGCGTGCCAGACCTTTGTTAGGCGCGGGCGATTTGCTCACGCATGCGGCCGATCACCTCGCGGTAGCCTTCGGGCGACTTGCGGCCGAAAACGGCCGAGCCCGCCACAAAGGAGTCGGCCCCGGCCCGAGCCACACGCGCGATGTTTTCAACCTTGATGCCGCCGTCGACTTCAAGGCGGATGCTGTGGCCGGTTTCTTCGTAGTGGCGGTCCAGAACGGCTCGGGCGCGGGCGATTTTGCCCAAAGTTGCCTCAATAAAGCTCTGCCCCCCGAAGCCGGGATTGACGGACATCAGCAAAATGAGGTCGATTTTGTCCAATACGTCTTCAAGGTAGGCAAGGGGCGTGGCGGGATTAAAGACGAGCCCGGCCTTCATGCCGTGCGAGGCGATGAGCTGCAGCGTGCGGTCGATGTGGCGGCTCGCTTCACAGTGAAAGGTCACGATGTCGGCCCCCGCCTTGGCAAACATGGGGATGAGACTGTCGACGGGTTCGACCATCAGATGCACGTCGATGGGGGCCTTGGTGACGGGGCGGATCGCTTCACACACGAGGGGCCCGATTGTGAGATTGGGCACGTAGTGATTGTCCATCACGTCAAAATGGATCCAGTCCGCACCGGCTGCGACGACGTCGGTGATTTCTTCACCGAGTCGGGCAAAATCGGCCGACAGAATGGACGGGGCGATGACGGGGGTGTTGCGGGAGACGGGCATGGCAAAAAGACAGGGAATGAAGCAATGACCGACTATAACACCAGACGCGTAAAAAAAGGCCCCGCGAGAGGCATCTGCCGCCGGCGGGGCTTGACTTCGGCGCGAGTCAATCGCGCGCTTTAGTCGTCCTGAGCAAGACCGAAAGCCTGGTGCAGAGCACGCACCGCAAGTTCCATGTACTTGTCTTCGACCACCACGCTCACCTTGATTTCCGAAGTGCCGATCATCTGGATGTTGATGCCTTCGGAAGCGAGCGTTTCAAAGATGCGGCAGGCCACACCCGCGTGGCTGCGCATGCCGATGCCGACGATCGAAACCTTGGCGATCGCCTTGTCGACCGCCACTTCACGCGGCTTGCAGACGGGGGCGACTTCTTCTTCAATCACCTTGAGGGCGCGTTCGGTTTCGCCCTTGGGGACGGTGAAGGTAAAGTCGGTCGTGCCCTGAGCGCCGACGTTTTGAACAATCATGTCCACGTCGATGTTGTGGGCGGCCACGGGGCCGAGGATCTTGTAGGCGATTCCGGGCGTGTCGGGCACGTTGACGAGCGTGATCTTGGATTCATCGCGCGTGCAGGCGATGCCGGAAACAAGGGCTTTCTCCATCTTGGGATCTTCCTCAAAAGAAATCAGGGTGCCGCTGGCGGCTTCAACGTCAACGGGAATGTCGGGGTCGGTGAGGCTCGAAAGAACACGCAGCGGGACGTGATACTTGCCGGCAAACTCGACGCTGCGGATCTGCAGCACCTTCGAGCCCAGGCTCGCGAGTTCAAGCATTTCTTCAAAGCTGATGACGTCAAGGCGCCTGGCGGCGGGTTCAATACGCGGGTCGGTCGTGTAGACGCCGTCCACATCGGTAAAGATGAGGCATTCGGCAGCTTTGAGAGCAACGGCCATCGCCACGCCGCTCGTGTCGGAGCCGCCGCGGCCCAGGGTCGTCACGTTGCCTGCCGCATCGCGCCCCTGAAAGCCCGCAACGATCACCACCTTGCCGGCATCGAGTTCACGTTTGACGACGTCCGCGTCAATCGACTGGATGCGGGCCTTGGTGTAGGCCGAGTCGGTCAGAATGCCGGCCTGCGTGCCGTTGAAGCTCACGGCTTCGACACCGAGCACCTTGAGGGCCATCGCCAGAAGGCCGATCGAGACCTGTTCGCCCGTACTCGCGACGACGTCGAGCTCGCGCGGATCGGGGTTGGGCATGATCTCCTTGGCCAGAGCGATCAGACGGTTGGTTTCGCCGCTCATGGCCGAAACCACGACCACCATCTGATGACCCGCACGATGCCACTTGGCCACACGGCGGGCAACATTCTTGATGCGCTCGGGGCTGCCCATGGAGGTGCCGCCGTACTTGTGAACAATAATTGCCATAGATGCGGTTCTCTTGATTTGAAGTGTTGGGAAAAATCGGGGCCCGCGCGCTGACGATAAGCGTTGCCAGCCCCGTATTCTTTGATTGTCTCAGAAACTGCACCACTTTGGGAGGGGCCCTGAGGCGGGGCGGCGACTTTGGCAACGGTGCTTGATTCCGAACAAGCCTTACAGGCAAAACGCAGTAGGGACAAAACGCTAGAAAAACGGCAGGCTCTTTGGGAGTCTGCCGTGAAGTTGCGTCAATTTTTCCGCTTTAAGCGCGCTTGTCGCCGTAAAGTTCGTCAATTTCGGCTGAGTAGCGGCTGCGGATCGGGCCGCGCTTGAGCTTCAGGGTGGGCGTGAGAAGCCCGTTATCGATCGTCCAGGGCTCGGCAAGGAGGCGAATGTTGCGCGGCACCCCGTAGTTGGGGAAGTGGCGCGTCATCGCCTTGACGCGGCGCATGGCGGCGTTGCGCACGTCCTTGTCCATAAGAATGCCTTCGGCCGTCGGATCTTTGCCGAGCTCCTTGCAGAAGTGCTCAAACTGCACGGGATTGATGACCGCCAGACAGGCGATGTAGGGGCGATCCTCGCCGACCGCCATCACCTGCTCAAAGAGCGGATCGGTTTCGATCGCCTGCTCAAGGTCCGCGGGCGGAATCTTTTCGCCCGTGCTCGTCACGATGATTTCCTTGATGCGGCCCTTGATGCGGATGTGGCCGTCTTCAAAAATATCAGCCTGATCGCCCGTGTGCAGCCACCCGTCTTCTTCAAGAATCTTGGCGGTGTCTTCGGGACGGTTCCAGTAGCCGCGCATCACCGTCGGGCCGCGCACGAGAAGCTCGTCGTTGTCGCCGAGCCTGACTTCAAGGTTGTTAAAAGCCGGACCCACCGTGTCGGGGTGATTTGCGCCGATGCAGTTCACCGACACCACGGGGCTCGTTTCCGTCATACCGTAGCCCTGGAAGATTTCAACCCCCAGGCCGATAAAGGTGCGGGCCACGTTCTTGTTGAGCGCCGCTCCCCCGGAGATGAAGATGCGAGGCCGCCCGCCGAAAATGGCGCGCACGCCCGCTCCCACCTTCTGATTGAGGAACCCAGCCACCAGGGGATCGAAAATCGCGGCGGCACTGGCGGGCACGGGCAGACCGTTGCGTCGGCAGAAGCTGCGCCAGCCCACGTTGACCGCCCAGCCAAAGAGCCACTGCACAAAGCGGGGCTTGGCCGAGAGGCGATCTTCAATTTTGCTGTAGATCTTTTCGTAGATGCGCGGCACGCTCATCATCACCGTCGGGCGAATGACGCGCAGGTCTTCCTGAATGAGGCCGATGTTGCGGTTAAAGCCCACCAGGCACCCGATGCCCATGCCGACGTAGTAGGTGGTCGTGCGCTCGAAGGTGTGCGACAGCGGCAGGAACGAGAACCAGACGTCTTCGGGTTCGGGATGAATGTTTTCAAGAATGCCGGTGATGTTGGAAAGAATGTTGCGGTGCGTGAGCATCACGCCCTTGGGGCGGCCCGTGGTGCCCGAGGTGTAGACGAGGGCAGCAAGGTCCGTGGGTTCGGGCCCGGCAGGCAGCTCACAGCCTTCCCCGAGGCTGAGCCAATGGTCGACGTTGGTCACAAGACGCGCGTCGGCTTTTTCCGTGGCAATCGCTTCTTCCGTGATGACCACGGTCTTTAAGGCGGGCAGGTGATCGGCTTCGGAGATCTGCTTCCACTTGAGCTGGCGGTTCGTCACAAGGAGTTTGGCCCCCGAGTCGTTGAGGATGTAGGCCGAAGACCCGGGGGTGTCGATGGCGTGCAGGGGCACGGGCACGAGCGCGCAGGTTAGCGCCGCCATGTCAAAGCACACAGCGTCAAGGCCGTTGGGCAAGAGCATCGCCACGCGGTCGCCGCGATTAAGGCCGCTTGCGGCAAAAGCACGCGCCCAGCGCGTCACGCGTTCGTGCACTTCGCCCGCGGTGTAGGTGACCCATTCCTTGGTACGGGGGTCATACTGCTTGTAAAGCGGCATCTGCGCACGATGCGGCAGGTGATGCGTCAAAAGTTCGGGAAGAGTGCGAAGTACTTCGAGTTCGGCGGCGCGGGTGCGGCCGTTATCCGCGGGATTTGTCACGTTGAATCCTTTTTCTTTTCTTGTCATCGGGCGTCAAATATCCTCAAAAAACGAGGGCCTGCGACACCGAGTAGGAACTTTAGCGCATTCGGGTATGTACTGTCTTCTCGGGCTCCCCCTTTCGACCGAATGGATGATATGAGGACGGGTCTTTTGAGGACGAACTTCCTGACGGATCGCACCAAAGTGGGGCGTATTTGAACCATGCCCGCCGAGGCTCCGTAAAAACCCGAGGAACCTAAGAGAAACCCGAAAAAGACGGCGTTGACGGCACTTATTGCGGGGACTAAGCTCGTTTGCGTTGCAAGACAATGCGATGCTCCTCGCTCTCGGAGCAGCCGGTTTGGTCGCCGGCTGTCTTCCGATTGCAGCAAACGCGCGGAGACTGCAGGCGGATAGGGAACCGTCGGCAGTCTTCTTTTTTTCTGTTTTGTGCCCGACACGCTCCTCTGCGCGCCTGTTGCGGCCTGACCCGGGTGACTGGCGAGTTGCTTTGGCAGCTGTTAGGAGCGCCGCCCCAAAGTGTTCGCGTTGGGAGAGTTGCCGCGTGCAAATTCAAAAAGGACGTTTACACGCCTTGCTCAGGATCAAACTTTTGTGAACCTTAAGACGAGGTCAAAAAGTGAAGCCTGAGGAAAGAATGCACCAAAAGAGTGCGTATTTGAGCCTTCGTCGGCGTCCGCAAATTGACGTACTCCCCAGCCTAAAGGCTGAGGATTCTTGGATCAAACGCCGAATGCCGACTTTCGTCGGT
>CAMAHM010000066.1 GCA_945834535.1 uncultured Sutterella sp.
ACGTAAGAAGGAGTCGATGTTCGCATAGGACAATGTTACTGCACGTCCGATAAAATAGCACGCTTTATCCCCTCATTGAAATGAGAGGTTTGCGGCGCACGGGTTCTATCAATGCGGAGGCCCGACTCATCGAGAAAATGCCCGTCGCGCGTCAAAAGAATCTGTCGCGGCAGTCCCTGTCCGGAAAAAAGCACCGGAGAGAGCGTGAAGGCGTAGCCGCCCGCGTTGCTGATGCGAACAAGATCCCCGAGCTCGGCTCTTCTAACCGTCACGCCCTCGGCCACGACATCAAGCTCCGTACAGAGATTGCCCACAATGCTGACAACCTCACGCTCGGCTGCGTCATTGATCACATCCGCTTCAAACGCAGCCCGAGTGCTGTAAAAAGGCTCCTGCGCTTCGGGGGCCTCGGGATTGTTGGCTGCAATCATGTGGGCAACCGCAGGCCGCAGAAAGCCGTTCATCCCGTTGCGCACAATCAAATACTTCACGCCGCGGCTCAGTTTGATGTCTTCGACGGGCGTGTAGAAGCCCCCCGCAGCCGACACGATAAAGCGGCCGCTTTCAACGATGAGTCGCGTGTCGAGCCCGGCGCGGTTGCGCGCCTGCACTGCACGAGCGCGTTCTGCCAAGCGCGTCAGATCGACAGGCTTCTGGGTCTTTGCGTCGTAGGCAACGCCGATGCCGCTTCCGAGATTGAGGTACTTCGGTCGCATGCCCGGGCGCCCGGCAATGCGCTCGGCCGTCTCAAGGCACCGATCCCAGTAGTCGCCGATTTGATCGGCGTCGAGAATCTGGCTTTTGAGATGAATGTGCAATCCCTCAAACCGCAGAACCGGGTTGTCCCGCAGGATGTCGGCCACCATGGGCAGATCATCGAGTTCAATGCCGAACTTGCTTGGCGCAGGTGCCGCACCTGCAAGACCGAAGTCGGGATGCATGCGCATCCCAAAAGGACAGTCCGTCAGGCCCTGCTCGCGGGCGCAACGGGCAAGGCGTATGAGTTCATTGACGCTGTCGACGATGATGCGGCATCGGCCGATCGCGCGCTCAATGTCTTCGACACTCTTGCCGGGGGCCGAGTAAAAAATATCCTCCGCCTTGAACCCGTGCGTCAACCCGATCATCACTTCGGTCGCAGAGGCTGCGTCCAAACCGAACCCAGCCTGACGGACCTGCTGCAGCACGCCCGCAAAGGGATTGGTCTTCACCGAGTAAAGGATGTCAAATTCCGCCAAGGCGTTGCGCAGGGCGTTGCACTGCGCTTCGATCTTGGCTGCGTCGTAGATGTAGCAGGGGGCCAGAGACTTCAATTTCCCAATGTCGATCTGCATGATGCCACCCCAACGGAGATTACAAACCGAGAGCCGTGCGAATTTCGTTCAGCGTCATGTCACCGAAAAGCGGCACCAATTGGCCTTGCCCGTTCATGAAGATGCCCAGAGGCACGCTCGTGCCGCCCGCCTTGCGGTAAATGCGTGCGTTGTTCCACACCAAATCACGGTGCTTTTGTTCGGCCGGGTAGTCGTCCGCATGAATGCCGCAGAAGTCGGGATCTTCGAATGCCTCCTGGTGCGTCTTCATGAGATCCCAGGGCGTCTCCGACGCTAGCATGCTTGCGGCCTGGGCCGTGCTGTAGTCGGCCGACACACACACCGGGAACCAATGAAAATCGACGGCGTCGCTAATGGGGAGCGTCGTATTCCAGAAAATATGCGACCATGAGCATCGCGGGTCAAAAACGACAACCACGCGCGGCAGGCCCTGCGGAAGACCAGGCTTGCGAAAACACGTTCCGTTTCTGAGCAACCGCTCGTAAATGGCGTCGAGCTGGGTGCCCGCACGAAGCTTGGGATACTGCGGATGCGCGGGCATCACAAAGCGATCTGCTACCGTCGGGCAGGCACACACATTCTGGGACATCGTCTTTCTCCTAAAAATCCGTTCGTTGAAGCGTCGCTCGCCGCCCTATCCGGCAGGCAGCATGCGCCGCGCAATTTCGGCCGCATCGAGCGGCGCTTTGACGCAGCAGGCGATACCGCGCTTTTTGAGTTTGGCTTCACCACGGGCGTCGCAAATGATGGTGGTTCCGCGGCCCTTGAGCACGCCGTCAAGCATCACCGTGCGACCGCCCACAATGGTGGCGCGGGCGCGGCGCCGCACGGGATCGATCACGGTGATGTCCGCGTCGGCCGTCACGGCCAAATGCCCCTTGGACGCAAGACCCAGAGCACGAGCGCCGGCTCCCGAGGCTTTCCAAACGAATTCTTTGAGCGTGAGCGCCCCGAATTCCACCAAGAGAAGCCCGTTTTCAACGATGACATTGCGCGGGTAGCTGCCGCCGTCCGTCGAAAACGCGTCCACGGCAAACGTACCGTCGTCGCGCTTGGCCTGAGCCAGATAAAAACGGCTCACTGCCGGGTTGACGGCAAAGCAACCCGTCACATCGGTGCCGCGATCGAGCCAGTGGCCGAGCGCCTCTTCGCCCCAGGTTAGGCGCCCGATCATCCCGTCGTCAATAAGGACACCGGCGCGAGACGACGCAATCGCTTCCAGCATCCCTGCCCGATCAGGCGTACAGCCCATTTTCTTGAGGCATGAGGCGGTGACGCTGCTCGTCGGCCGGTCATCAACAATATTGAGGCGCGTGCCGTTTAACGGCGACAGATAGGATTCGGCAAAGACATTGGGATGGGCTTTGAGCAACGCCACAGCTTCGAGTGCCTCGTCGAGTTCATTGCGGATTTTCCCGCGGCAGTAGGAATTGATGTGCGCACAGTGCAGAAAATGCCCGTCGGCGCATTCCACAGCGTCGCGCATGCCTTCGATATCGCTGCCGTGCACCGTATTGCCCGCGTGCCAGGCGATCCAGGCGTTGGCGCGGGCAGCCTCTTCAATAAAGCCTGCGGCAACGTCCAAGTCCATCGGAAAGTGTCCGCCCAAAAGCTTTAAGCCGATACCGCCTTCTTCGAGCGTGCGCTCCAACAGCGCCCTGCGTTCAGCCGCATCGGGGCGGGCGCTTGTGAGAGTGAGTCCCTCACGGGCCGCCTCCACCACAGCCACATTGATGCCTGAGCCGCTCGTGGGAATACTGTCAAGAATCTGCTGCAGGGGACCGGCCATATCAAGCGTCGTCGTGACGCCCGCCAAGGCAAGCATGCGCTGCGCATGAGGGTGCCCCGGGTGGGTGCGCACGTGCGTGTGCATGTCGATGATGCCGGGAATCACCCATTGGCCGGTAGCGTCAATCACGTCTTTGGCTACACAGGTTTCGAGCGACTCGGCGAGCTCACACACCTTGCCGTCACTTACGGCAATGTCACGCACGCCGTCCACACCGGACACAGGATCAATGACGCGTCCGCCGCGCACGATCAAATCGAACATCTTCCCCTCCGATTTGTCTGAATTCTTCTTTATTGTGCACGATACACCAACGACTTGTCGCCGCATGTCTGCAGTCCAAGAAAAAACCGCCGCGAAGTTCATGCTTCGAGACGGTTTCAGCAAAGGTGTTTCGCGCAGGCGCGGCAAGGGCCCGCGAAAGACCGCACCGCGCGCTCGGCGCAGCGTCGCAGGACGGAGCCCCGCGACGCAATCCGCGCATTATTGCGGATGAATCATCTTGCTCGGATCAACGTATTCGTTGAACTGCTCTTCGGTGCAGTAGCCGAGTTCAAGGGCGGCTTCGCGCAGGCTCTTGCCTTCCTTGTGAGCGTGCTTGGCGATCTTGGCAGCCTTGTCGTAGCCAACGAGCGGCGACAGAGCCGTCACGAGCATCAGGGAGCGCTCCATGAGTTCGTTGATGCGTTCGACGTTGGCGGTGATGCCGGCCACGCAGTGGATTTCGAACGAGTGCATCACGTCCGCGAGCAGATGGATGCTCTGCAGCAGGTTGTGCGCGATCACGGGCTTGAAGACGTTCAGTTCGAAGTTGCCCTGGCTGGCAGCCATGTTGATGCAGGTGGCGTTGCCCATCACCTGAACGGCGACCATGGTCACGGCTTCACACTGGGTCGGATTAACCTTGCCCGGCATGATCGAAGAACCCGGTTCATTGGCCGGAATATTGATTTCACCGAGACCGCCGCGGGGACCGGAAGCGAGCCAGCGGATGTCGTTGGCGATCTTCATGAGGTTGGCGGCAAGGCCCGCAAGCGCGCCTTCGAGAGCGCACATGCAGTCGTGGCTGGTCAGACCGTAGAACTTGTTGGGGCAGTCAAGGAACTTCAGACCCGTGCGTTCGCTCAGAGTCGCGGCGATTTCCTGACCCCAGCCCTTGGGCGAGTTCAGACCCGTACCGACGGCGGTACCGCCGATGGCGAGCTCACGGCAGGTTTCCAGAGCAGCCCAAATCTGCTGCTTGGAGTGCGTGAGCATCGAGGCGTAGCCGGAGAATTCCTGGCCGAGGGTAAGCGGCGTGGCGTCCTGCAGGTGGGTGCGGCCGTTCTTGATGATGTCGGCAAACTCTTCGCTCTTGGCGATCAGGCACTTTTCGAGGCTTTCGAGCTGCGGCATCAGGTAATTGGTGACTTCCACAACACTCATGATGTTCAGAGCGGTCGGGAAAGTGTCGTTCGAAGACTGGCTCATGTTCACGTGATCGTTCGGGTGAACCAGCTTTTCCTTGGGCGTTTCAGCCTTGTTGCGGAAGTTGCCGCCGAGAATTTCCGTGGCACGGTTGGCGATCACTTCGTTCATGTTCATGTTGGACTGAGTGCCCGAACCGGTCTGCCAGATCGCGAGGGGGAAGTTGCCGTCCAACTTGCCGTCGAGGATTTCCTCGCAGGCCTGACGAATGGCTTCATAGCGGGCGTCGTCAAGCTTGCCGAACTTGTGGTTGGCGATGGCGCAGGCCTGCTTCAGAAGAGCAAAAGCGCGGGTGATCTGCATGGGCATCTTTTCAACGCCGATGCGGAAGTTTTCGTAACTGCGTTGGGTCTGGGCGCCCCAGTACTTTTCGTCCGGGACCTGAATTTCACCCATGGAATCCTTTTCGATACGAAATGCCATTTTTTCCCTCAATGGTGGTAGTTGTATTCCGTCAATCTGCTCTACGGCAGAGACCCTACTCTAAAGTCGCTTTTTGACGGAAATTAAAAATAGTCAGCGCACAAATCGGAGCTCTCGGGGCCCGTTTCCGTGCGGCGCACGCAGTATAGTGGATTTCCCGTGCTCCAAAACCCTTAGATTCTTTCCAAGACCTCGCATTTTTGATCCGACTCTGCGCTTAGACAAATTGCCGAGGAATGTTTACAACTCTGATTTTAGAAACCGCAGTGGTATGCCATTTTTATAATGGTTTTCCCTTGTTTTTAAAACTAATTTTCAAAGACATTGCTTCTAATCAAAGAAGCAAGGGCCTTTTGCATGGCGCTTCCACAATGGCTCCTTCAAAATTCCATGACTACTTCGGTTGAATGTCCTCGGACTGTCATCTCCTCGGGGTATTTGCCTCATTTTTAAGCACATCGGCTCTGTTTTCGACCATTCAGCACGCCGCCGCTGGTATACCACAGACGGCTCTTTTTGCGTTCACGTTCATGGATTGGTTTATTCATCTGCTGACGGCCCCCGATTCGGTCGCCCACATTGTTCTTGTCTACTCGTTTGTAATCGCACTTGGTATGGCTCTGGGCCGCATCAAGGTTTTCGGCGTGTCGCTGGGCGTAACGTTTGTGCTTTTCGTCGGTCTGGCCGCGAGCTACGCCGGCGTGAGCATCAACCCGACCGTCATGGGCTTCATGCGCGACTTCGGCATCATCCTGTTTGTCTTTTTCCTCGGGCTGCAGGTGGGACCTTCGTTTTTCTCGTCCTTTAAGGCGGGCGGATTGCAGCTGAACCTATTAACGCTGCTGAGCGTCTTTCTGAGCATCCTTCTGACCGTCGCCCTTTGGTTCGTCTTTCGCGACACGGTCACTCTGCCCGAAATGCTGGGCGTGCACTACGGCGCCGTTACGAACACGCCGGGTCTGGGCGCTACGCAGGAAGCTCTCGACATGCTCGGCTACCAAGGGGAAAACATCGCCGTCGGTTATGCCTGCGCCTATCCTCTGGGCGTGGTGGGCATTATCACGTCGGCCCTGATTTTGCGCATTGTGTTTCGTGTCGACCTCAAGGCTGAGGATCGGCAGTGGGAAGAAGACGCCAACGCCCGCAACGACGCTCCCATCTTTTTCCATGTTCGCATCACCAACCGCGGCATGAACGGTCAGAAAATCCGTGCCGTGCGCGAATTTATCGGACGCCCCTTCATCTGCTCACGCGTGCTGCACGACGGCACCATCACAAGCCCGACGGCCGATACCGCCGTTTATGAGGGTGACGTCTGCCGTATCGTTTGCTCCTCGCTCTCCAAGTCGGCCATCGTCGCCTTTTTCGGTGAAGAAGACAATACAATCGATTTAGCAACCGAGCACTCCCCGCTCACGAGCCGCGTCATACGCGTCACTAAGGAAAGCGTCAACGGTCTTAAAGTGGGTGATCTGCATCTGTCCCGTTTTGACGGCGTCAATATCACCCGCATCTTCCGTTCGGGCATGACGCTCTTTCCGTATCAGAACCTGCATCTTCAGATGGGCGACCAGGTTTATTGCGTGGGTCCGGAACGCTCCATCGGGCGCCTTGCAGACCGTTTGGGCAATCAGGTTCAGAAACTGGACCACCCCAACATCATTAGCATCTTTTTAGGGATCGCACTCGGCATTTTCCTGGGTTTTCTGCCAATCTCCATCCCCGGCATGCCCGTGCCTCTTAAGCTCGGCCTTGCGGGGGGGCCTCTCATCGTGGCGATTTTGCTCGGCTACTGGGGACCACACTTCAAGCTCGTTACCTACACCACGCATTCGGCCAACCTGATGCTGCGTGAGTTCGGGATTTCCATCTTCCTGGCGAGCGTCGGTCTGTCGGCGGGTGATACGTTCGTTGCGGCGCTCGTCAAGGGCAACGGTCCGCTTTACGTTGCTTTGGGCATCATTATCACGATGGTGCCACTCCTTATTGTCGGCGCTGTCGCGCGCATGAAGTTCAAGATGAACTACCACTCCATCGTCGGGCTTTTGGCCGGTGCCACCACGGATCCGCCCACGCTTGCCTACGCCAACACGCTTTCGGAAAAGGACTCGTCGGCGATTGCCTATTCGACTGTCTACCCGCTTGCGATGTTCCTGCGCATCATCACCGGGCAGCTGACGCTGCTCGTGCTCTGGAGCTTCATCAACTGATTTTTTCTCCTTTCTTCCCCATTTGGAGACGGCGAAGTCCTCTGACGGACTTCGCCTTTTTTTTCAGATCGAAACTGTCGTGTGAGCCCACACCTCAAAAGCCATCGAGCTGTAGATCGCTCAGTAGCCGTCGACAGGCCGCGCGTCCTACAAGTCAATGGGTGAGATTGGTCAAAAAACTTCGCCCAAAAAGATCCACGAGGCGCTTTTCGCAACTGCGCTCATGTGCGGACAGTTTCTGCGCCCACCAGGTGGCAAAGAGACGAATGTGCCGAATCTTCCAGTCTTCCTTCTTGCAGGCAAGAACGCTCGTGTGCACGGGACGGTGCCAGCCGTTAAGAATCGGTACGAGGCGTCCGGCTTCAAGATCGTCAATGCACAAGGCGAGCGGCATGCAGGGCGCAATGCCGGCGCCGTTCAAAACGGCCTGATGCGTCATGATGACGTTGGAAAAACGAATCGTTTCGATGGCCGAAAAAGTCATCGTGAGTCCGTTTTTGACGAGCGGGTAGCGCACCACGAAGTCGAACCGGTGCGGATAGAGCGTACTGAACACTCGATGATGCGCAAGTTCCGAAGGATGCTCGACAGCCCCGTGACGCTCGAGGTAGGCGGGTGACGCGACGGGCACGAAGATCATTTTGCCTCGCGGCAGTTCTACGCAGTCGGTGAGCGCCGCCTGACCGCTCAGATTGATGAGGTCGGCCTTGCCCGCCTTAAATTCCTCGACGTCGGGCGGAGAAATCATGTTGAATCGAATCGTCGGGTACATCTGCGCATATTCGGCGATGAAATCGGGCGCAAACCGCATCTGGCTGTTGCCGATCATCATGCGGATCAGAATCGTGTCCTCGCCCTGCAAACTTCGGCAATAGTTGGCAATCCTTGCTCTTTCCTCACGAATGCGCAGCGCCGCATCGAGAATGTTGCGCGCATCGCGCGTCATGGTCAAAGGTCGCTTGGAGCGTTGAAGCTCCCCTGTCTGAAGACAGAGGATTCACTTTGACCTTCAGATGGCTCTTCCAGGGGGCAAAGCCGCCTGAACGTCACCATCTGTACAAAGTGTTTGCGGCAG
>CAMAHM010000067.1 GCA_945834535.1 uncultured Sutterella sp.
ATGGGCATGGTCAATATCGCCCATCCCACTTTCAGTGAAACGCTTCGCGAGGCCTGTCTGCAGGCGCGCGGTGAAGCAACGGATATTTGAGGTGAAGCCCTTGCGAGGGCGGATGTCGGAGAGTGAGAGCATGACAGATTTTGCAAACTCCAATAAAACCGTCAAACTCGTTTTTTCGGACGGCACGCCGAGTGTGATGCTGCCGATCTACGAGGGCACGCTCGGCCCCGATGTGATCGACGTGACCGGACTTTACAAAAAGACCGGTAAGTTCACCTACGATCCGGGCTATCTGTCGACGGCCTCCTGCGAGTCGGCCATCACCTACATCGACGGAGCGGCCGGGCAGCTCCTGTACCGCGGCTATCCTATCGACGAGCTTGCGATGCAGTGCGACTTTTTGGAAGTGTGCTATCTGCTGCTGCACGGCGAGCTGCCCACCCCCAAGCAGAAGGCCGATTTTGACTACCTCGTCATGCACCACACCATGGTGCACGAGCAGCTTGAGTTTTTCCTGCGCGGTTTTCGTCGTGATGCTCATCCCATGGCCGTCATCACGGGCATGGTGGGAGCGATGAGTGCGTTCTATCCGCAAAGCGCCAATCTCCTCGATCCCGAGCAGCGTGAGATGGCCGCCATCCAGATGATCGCCAAGATGCCCACGATCGTGGCGATGGCTTACAAGTACTCGGTCGGCGAGCGCTTTGTGTGGCCCAAAAACGGTCTGTCGTACGCCTCCAACTTTATGCGCATGCTTTTTGCCATCCCGTGCGAAGAGTATGTCAACAATCCCGTCATCGACAGGGCGGTCGACCGACTTTTCATTCTGCACGCCGATCATGAACAGAACGCTTCGACTTCGACCGTGCGTCTGTGCGTGAGTTCGGGCACAAGCCCCTTTGCCGCCATTGCCTCGGGCGTTGCGTGTTTGTGGGGGCCGCAGCACGGCGGCGCCAACGAGGCGGCCCTGAGAATGCTCACCGACCTGCTCGCGCAGGGCGGCGAAGCCAAAATCGGCGAATTCATCGAACAGGTCAAACACCATGAGGGCGGCAGGCGCCTGATGGGCTTCGGGCACCGCGTCTATAAGAGTTACGATCCGCGGGCGCGCATTATGCGCACGACCTGTCATGAGGTCCTTGACGAGCTCGGCCTGCGGGACGATCCCCTCTTTAAGCTGGCGATGACGCTCGAGCGCATTGCTCTTGAAGACGACTACTTTGTGTCTCGCAACCTTTATCCCAATGTCGACTTCTATTCGGGCATTGTGCAAAAGGCGATCGGCATTCCCGTCACGCTCTTTACGGCCATCTTTGCGCTCGCCCGTACCGTCGGTTGGTTTGCGCAGATGAACGAAATGATCAACGATCCGACCTGCAAGCTCGGACGCCCGAGACAGCTTTACCGCGGTTCGATGCTGCGGCATGTTCCCGAGATGCACGAGCGCCTTTAAGTGGGGGCGCCGGGCGACGGCAAAAAAGCCTGCCCTGTAATAAAATGTTGCACGTTCATGGGTTGTTGTGCGCCCTTTTAAGGTGCACAACCGCCCTCAAGACGAGCGGTTGGTGCCGCAGGGATGCCACCTTGCGCATGCGCCGACGAAGATCCATCAACCTTCGCTGCAGCATGAAAACATCGGACATATGCGTGATAGGCGTGATCTACGCCGTCTCGCTTTTTTTCTTTACCCAAACGATCCTGCTGCCTGAAGAGGCGCAGACCTATCCTTTGGGGCTGATCGCCGCTCTGGCGTCGCTCAACACTCTGTATTTGGCCCAGTGCCTTTTTAAGGCCTATCGGGCGGGCTCACTGGCCGTGGTGAGCGACTTTGCCGAAATTTTCAAGGGCATGCAGCTTAAGCAGTTCCTGTCGGTGCTCGTGGGCTGCACGCTTTTCCTTGTGATGATGTACACCATCGGCTACTACGCCGCGGCCGTGATCTATCTTGTCGGAACGCTTTTGTATTTCCGCGTCTCCAAGCTGTGGATCGGCCTGACGCTTGTCACGCTCGTTGCGCTCGTGTACGCCGTCTTCTCGATGTTCCTTAAAGTGCCGCTGCCGGTCGGCGTGCTGTTTTCGTAACGGAGGGCTCCCATGTTTGACACGCTTGCGTTGATGGGTGCCGGCTTCGTGCACGCTTTAAGTCCCATCAATCTCATCGCCATGTTCCTGTCGACGGCGCTCGGCATCACCATCGGGTGTTTGCCCGGGTTGTCGGCCGCCATGGGGGTGGCACTTCTTCTGCCCATCACCTTCGGTATGGATCCGGCCACGGGCCTGATCGTTTTGGGCGGCATCTACTGCGGCGCCATTTTCGGCGGTTCGATCAGTGCCATTTTGATTCATACGCCGGGTACGCCCGCGTCGGCTGCCACCGCCATTGAAGGCTATCAGCTCACGCTGCGCGGTCAGGCGGCCCGTGCGCTGTCGGTGGCCTGCTTTGCCTCCTTCATGGGGGGCCTCTTGAGCTGTCTGTCGCTGTATTTCCTCTCGCCCGTTCTGGCGGAACTGGCGATGCAGTTTAAGAGCCCCGAATACTTCTGGCTTTCGATCTTCGGTCTTACCGTGATCGCGGGCGTCTCTTCCAAATCGCTCTTAAAGGGCCTTATTTCGGGCGTTCTTGGGCTTTTGATTTCCACGATCGGCATGGACCCGATGGAAGGCGTGGAGCGCTTCATGTTCGGTCAGGCGACGCTTTATAACGGCGTGAACGTGACCTGTGCGCTGATCGGTCTATTCTCGATGTCGCAGGTCCTGATGCTTGCAGAGTCGCGCATCAAGGAAAGAGCCCGAGCCGCGAGTTTTAGCCGTTTGGGCATTGCCGCCAAGGATGTCAAACGCATCATGCCCACCGTGACCCGATCCTGGGTGATCGGCAACATCATCGGCCTTCTGCCCGGTGCCGGCGCCTCGATCGCCTGCTTCATGGGCTACAACGAAGCCCGACGCTTTTCCAAGCATAAGGAAGAGTTCGGCAAGGGCTCGATTGAAGGCGTGGCGGGGTCGGAAGCGGCCAACAACGCCGTGACGGGCGGCTCGCTCATCCCGACACTCACGCTCGGCATCCCGGGTGAAAGCGTGACCGCGGTGCTCATGGGCGGCCTCATTATTCACGGCCTGCAACCCGGTCCGGAACTCTTTACGACCTATGCGGGCATGACCTACACGTTCTTTGCGGGCTTTGTGCTGGTGCAGTTCTTCATGCTCGGCATCGGTTTGGCAGGTTGCCGCGCGTTTGCGCAGATTGCGCGCCTGTCGGACTACATCCTGATTCCGTCGATCTTCATCTTGTGCGTGGTGGGTTCGTACGCCATCCACAACAACTTCGTGGAAGTCATCATCATGGTGATCTTCGGCGTGATCGGCTACTTCATCCGCAAATTCGGCCTGAACGCTGCCGCCGTGGTGCTCGGCCTGATTCTCGGACCGATCGGCGAAAACGGCCTGCGCCGCTCGCTCATGCTCTCGGACGGCGATTGGACGGTGCTCTTTTCGACGCCCATCTGCTGGGTGATGGTTGCATTGTGCGTGTTGGGTGTCCTGAGTCCGCTCATGATGGAACGCCTCGAGCGCAAGGTGGCCAAGGATGCTGTTGCTCAGGATCCGCAGCATTGATTTTTTATCCCGGACCGCTCGTGCAAAACGACGCCACGGGCAGCCTTTTACCATCCTATATGAGGAGATTTCGCGTCATGAATAAGAAGCTCACTGCCTTTTTGACGGCTGCCGCCATGGCCCTTCCCCTGGCTGCCTTTGCCTGGACGCCTTCGTCGGACGTCAACGTGATTGTGGCCTACAAGGCCGGTTCGGGCACGGACACCGGTGCCCGTCTGCTCGCCCAGCAGGCTGAAAAGTATGTCGGCAAGACGCTGATCATCAACAACCTGCCCGGCGCCGACGGCAAGATCGGTTGGACCGAACTCGTCAATTCCAAGCCCAACGGCCAGACGATCGGCTTTATCAACCTGCCCACGTTCACGACGCTCGCCACGCAGCCCAATGCGACGTTTACGACAGCCAAGGTGATTCCGATCGCCAACCACCTGATTGAAACCGGTGTCGTCGTCGTGCGTGCCGACAGCCCCTACAAGACCCTCAAGGATCTCGTCAAGGCCGCCAAGGCCAAGAAGAACCTGCGCGCTTCCACGAACGGCGTGAAGGCCTCGAACCACACCGCCGCTCAGCTTCTTGCCACGAGCGCGGGCTTCAAGTACAAGGCCATCCCCTACGGCGGCACGGCCGATCAGCTGCTTGCGCTGCGTCAGGGCGAAGTGCACTTTACCTGCGCCAAGGTGGCCGACATTGCCAAGCTCGTCAAGGGTGACAAGCCCGAACTGCGCGTGCTTGGCGTCTTCAGCAAGACCCGCATCGCTGAGTTCCCTGATGTTCCCACGCTCGGCGAACTCGGCTACTACCCGAACTGGTACGGCTCGGCCCGCGCGCTCGTTGCGCCCGCCGGCACGCCCAAGGACGTGATCGCCTTCTACGTCGACGCCTTCAAGAAGACCATGAACGATCCCGAATGCGTGGCTGCGCACAAGAAGGCCGGTCTGTCGATGAACTTCATGGACGACAAGGAACTCGGTGCGCTCATCAAGCAGCAGGAAGTGTTCTGCCGCGACGAAATCGCTAAGCTCTACAAATAATCGCGTCTTTTTGACGTCGACTTGACCAAACGGCCGCCTTGGGCGGCCGTTTGCGTAGGAGCGCGTATGCCTCTAACGGGCATTGCCCACGGCGTCGAGCAGTTCGTTTTCAATCCGCACGAGTGCTTCGGGGTTTTCGAGTTCGGCTCCTTCAATCAGAAACACGTCTTCGGCCCGCTCGTCAAGCGTGGAAATCTTGGCCGTTGCCAGATTGATGCCGTGTCGCGTGAGAACGACGGCGATGGCGTACAGCAACCCCAGACGGTCATTGCAGGTGACCTGCAGTACCCAGCTCTTTTGTCCCTCGTCGCGCTCGATCTGCACAATGGGACGCACCGGGAAACTGCGGCTTCGCCGACTCAGTTTTCCGGCTTTTGGAACGGGCAGGGGACGGGCGAGTGCAATGGCACTCGCAAGCCTTTCTGTGACTTTTCGCTGAATGCTCTCTTCGCCGAAAGATTCCCGATTGTCCTGCACGAGGAAGGTGTCGAGCGCCCAGCCGCCCGTGGTGGTGTGAATGCGTGCGTCGAGCACCGAGAGGCCGACATTTTCAAAAAATGATACGACGCGGGCGAAAAGGTCCTTCTGGTCGCGCGTGTAGACCAATACTTCGAGATTGGACTGCGCGAGCTTGCGACAGCAGACGATGGGTTCGGAAGGCGTGCGACGGTGCGCGAGCTGCTGCGTGTGCCAGGCGATGTCTTCGGGGGAGTGCCGCAGAAAGTAGACAATGTCCAGATCCTTCCAGAAGGCGAGCCGGTTGCCTTCGGGGACGCCGAGCTCGGCGATGAGGCGGCAGGCCTCGTGGCGGTGCTCTGCAAAGACGCTGGCACGGGTTCTGTCGGCCGCTTCCCCTCCGAGGCACAGACATGCCGCCCGGTAGAGCTCAGTAAGAAGCCGGTGCTTCCACATGTTCCAGACTTTGGGACTGGTGCCGCGGATGTCGGCCACCGTGAGCAGATACAGCCCGTCAAGGCGCTCCTGACTGCCTACCGTGCGGGCAAAGCGTTCCACCACCTCGGGACTGGTGATGTCTTCCTTTTGCGCCACGTGGCTCATGAGCAGATGGTGGCGTACCAAAAAGGCAATGAAATCTGTGTCCTCGGAGCTGATGCCAAAGTCGGCGCAGAATTTGCGCACTTCCTCTTCGCCGAGAATCTCGTGATTGCCGCCTCGGCCTTTGGCAATGTCGTGAAAAAGGCCCGCGACCGTGATGCGCCAGTTGCGGGGCAGGGCGCTGATGATCTGCGAGCACAGGGGATACTCGTGGGCGTAGGACGAGTGCGTGAAGCGGCGCAGGAATTTAACGACGCGAATGGTGTGCTGATCGACCGTGTAGGCGTGAAAGAGGTCGTGCTGCATTTGCCCCACGATGCGTCGCCAAACGGGCAGAAAGCGCCCCAGAATGCCCCATGTGTTGAGGTTTTTCAGGAAGTGATAGGGGCCGTAATGCGAGCGCAGCATGTCCATGAAAAGCCGTTTGTTGTCGGCATGTCGGCGAAAGTCTGCGCCGTATTTGTCGCGCGTGTGAAATAGAGCCCGCAGCAGCCTTGTCGAGCAGCGCTTGAGGTCGAGGTGAGTCGCATAGAGTGCAAAAGCCTTAAGAGCGTTGCGCGAGTCGGCGGCAAACGCCTCTTCATCAATGATGTCGAGCGCGTCGCCCGAGGCTACGAAGCACCCTTCGATCGGCACGGAGACGGGAGGACGGCTTTCAAACAGGCAGTCCGAAATGGCTGCCAGAAGGATTTCCTGCAGCTGCGTCGTGTTTTTGGCATTCAGATAGTAGCGCTTCATGAGCGCTTCGCTCGGCAGCAGTTCTCCGACGGCGCGGTACCCGGCCTGCTCGGCCAGGGCGGTCTGCACGTCGAAGATGAGGCGGTCTTCATGACGGCCGCGCAACAGATGCAGACGAATGCGCAGGTCGCGCAGAAAATGCTGGCACTGCGTAAGGTGATAGGACTCGGTTTCTGTAATCAGGCCGCTTTGGGCGAGCTCGCGCCATGTGCCGCCGTATCCGGCGCAGTGCGCGCACCACAAAAAGACCTGCAGATCCCGCAGACCGCCGGGACTCTCCTTGATGTTGGGCTCAAGTGCGTAGGGCGTGTCGGCGTAGCGCTGATGGCGCTGGCGCATCTCGAGCATCTTGCTGCGGAAAAAAGCGCGTGCGTCGAGCGTCTTTACGTAGGCCCTGTATGTCTGCTCAAAAAGCGTTTTGTCGCCCGCCAAAAATCGGGCTTCCAAAAAAGCCGTGGCCACGGTGATGTCTTCTTTGGCGGCCGCGAGCATTTCGGACTGCGTGCGCACGCTCGAGCCCACGGTCATGCCCAAGTTCCAAAGCGCCGTCACAAAGCGTCCGGTTGCTTCGTCCGTCTTTGTGTCGTGATCGGCGGGCAGAAGCACCAGAATGTCAATGTCCGAGTAGGGAAACATTTCGCGGCGCCCGTAACCGCCGACGGCCACAAGTGCGGTTTGCGGGGAAAGGCCTTCCCGCTTGGCAATCAGTTTGACGAACTGATCCACGACGGCCGTGTTGCGCCGCAGATAGGTTGACACACGGCCGTGCTGACGAAATTCGTCGGCATGCTTTTGCCGAATAAACTGAAACGATTGAATGAGTCGCGCGTCGCTCATTGATGGGCCCCGAGGCAGCAATAAGATTCTGAGCGATTGTAGACCGACGCAGAGCGCAGGCAGGAGTTTGGGAGACCCGCCCGCGCCGAAGCATCAGCGCCAGGCAAAGATTTCCTGCTCGATCGGGCAGTTGCGGCCGAGCGGGTGTTTTGCGATGCTCGCGGCAAGCGACGGGCTGCCGCAAAGCGCCACTACCTGCGGCTTGTGGGCAAAAAAGACGCCAGGATCGACGCGGCCCTCACGGCGGCTTTCGTGGATGACGAGCTCAACTCCGGCCTGCTGCGCGAGTCTTGTCACTTCGTCGAACAACAGCTCTTGCTGACGGTCTCGAATGAGCCAAAAGAGGCGCACCCGAGCCTGCGGGTTGGAGCGAGAAGTGCGCAACCACGCCATAAAGGGGGCAATGCCGATGCCGGCTGCAATCCAGGTCTGACGCTCGTTTTGAGGCTCTGTAAAGCGGCCCCAGGGACCTTCGACAAGCACACGCGTGCCGCTCTCAAGTTTCGGAACAACGGTCGAGGTGAATTCTCCGGAAGCGCGTACGGCGAGATCAAGTTCGCGGGCCTGCGCACGAATGACGGAGAAGGGATGACGTTGGCTGTCGGCGGTTTTCAAAAAGATAAACTGTCCGGGGCGAATATCGGCAGCCCGATCGGTTTGAAGAGTGAGGCGTGTGGTTCTGCCGTCAGAGCGCACGGCGCGCACAACCGCGTTTTGCGTTTGGGCACTGCCCGGGCCGCGCACAAGAAGCACCAGCGAGGCCCATAGACCGAGTGCGGTCAGTGCCAGATTGCACCAGCCAAAAGGCGTCATAAAGTCTGTGGGATCCATGAGACGCACGGCGTGCAGCGACAGGATGACAAAACCGACGGCCAGAAGTTTATGTAATTTGAGCCAACGGCCGTAGCCGATGCGGCGAACGAGAGCGATCAGGCAGATCGCGAGCATGATCCAGACGAGCCACTCGGAACTTGTTTTGGCAACGGGCCGCAGCAGACGCCAAAAGTGCTCGAGC
>CAMAHM010000068.1 GCA_945834535.1 uncultured Sutterella sp.
CCGTTTCGTATTCAACGTGGGCGGTGTTAATGGTAATGCCGCGAGCCTTTTCTTCGGGAGCCGCGTCAATCTGGTCGTAGGCCTTGGCTTCGCCGCCGAACTTCTGCGACAGAACCGTGCAGATGGCAGCCGTCAGCGTGGTCTTGCCATGGTCAACGTGGCCGATCGTGCCCACGTTCACATGGGGCTTGGTACGTTCAAACTTACCCTTAGCCATTTTTGGTCTTAAGTCCTTTAAAAGTGAGGGTTGCGGAAGGGATAAAACAACGATGTATTTTACCCCTTCGTTTTTTCAGTAATTACTTCGTCTTTTCGGCGATCACGGCTTCAGCGACGTTGCGCGGCGCTTCAGCGTAGTGGTCGAATTCCATCACGTAGGTGGCGCGGCCCTGGGTGAGCGAGCGCAGCGTGGTGGAGTAGCCGAACATTTCCGCGAGCGGCACTTCGCAACGGATGGCCTTGCCGCCGCCCATGAGGTCGTCCATACCCTGGATGACGCCGCGACGGCTGGACAGATCGCCCATGACGTCGCCCATCTTTTCTTCGGGCGTTTCGACTTCGACCTTCATGATCGGTTCGAGCAGCACGGGGCTGGCCTTGCGCATACCGTCCTTGAAGGCCATCGAGGCAGCCATGCGGAACGCGTTTTCGTTCGAGTCCACTTCGTGGTACGAACCGAAGTGCAGCGTCACCTTCACGTCCACCACCGGGTAGCCGGCGAGAACACCGCTCTTGAGGGTGTCTTCGACGCCCTTCTGAACGGCCGGGATGTATTCGCGCGGAACCACGCCGCCCTTAATGGCGTCGACGAACTCAAAGCCCTTGCCGGGTTCGAGCGGTTCGAGCTTGAGCACGACGTGACCGTACTGGCCGCGGCCGCCGGACTGCTTGGCAAACTTGCATTCGGCGTTTTCGACGGTCGAACGGATCGTTTCGCGGTAGGCCACCTGGGGCTTGCCGACGGTCGCTTCCACATTGAATTCGCGACGCATACGGTCAACGAGAATTTCAAGGTGAAGTTCGCCCATACCCGAGATGATGGTCTGGCCGGATTCTTCGTCCGTACGAACGCGGAACGAGGGATCTTCGCGAGCCAGACGGCCGAGCGCGAGCGCCATCTTTTCCTGGTCAGCCTTGGTCTTGGGTTCGACGGCCTGCGAAATCACAGGTTCCGGGAATTCCATGCGTTCAAGGATGATCGGAGCGGACAGATCGCAGAGCGTGTCACCCGTGGTCACGTCCTTCAGACCGACGGCGGCGGCGATGTCGCCGGCTTCGGCTTCCGTGATTTCCTTACGTTCGTTGGCGTGCATCTGCAGCAGACGGCCGATGCGTTCCTTCTTGTTCTTAACGGAGTTCAGAACGGTTTCGCCCGACTTCATGATGCCCGAGTACACGCGCAGGAAGGTGAGCTGACCGACGTAGGGGTCCGTCATGATCTTGAAGGCGAGCGCAGACAGGGGAGCGTCGTCGCTGGCTTCGCGGGTGGTTTCCTTGTCGTCGAGATCGAAGCCCGGCACCGGGGGGATGTCCACCGGCGAGGGAAGCAGTTCGATCACGCCGTCGAGCATGCGCTGCACGCCCTTGTTCTTGAAGGACGAGCCGCAGAACATCGGCTGGATTTCGCCGGCGATGGTGCGGGCGCGCAGACCCTTGATGATGTCGGCTTCGGAGAGGTCGCCCTCTTCGAGGTAGCGGTTCATCAGGTCTTCGTTGGCTTCGGCAGCCGTTTCAACGAGCTTTTCGCGCCATTCGTTGGCCGTGTCGACGAGCTCGGCGGGGATGTCCACGTAGTTGAACTTCGTACCCTGGCTGGCCTCGTCCCAAATGATGCCCTTCATCTTGATGAGGTCAACGACGCCCTGGAACTGGTCTTCGGCGCCGATCGGGATCACCACGGGGCAGGGATGGGCCTTCAGACGCTTCTGCATCTGATCGACCACCTTGAAGAAGTTTGCACCGGTACGGTCCATCTTGTTGACGAACGCGATACGGGGAACGTGGTACTTGTTGGCCTGACGCCACACGGTTTCAGACTGGGGCTGAACGCCGCCCACAGCGCAGTACACCATCACCGCACCGTCGAGCACGCGCATGGAACGTTCGACTTCGACCGTGAAGTCAACGTGCCCCGGGGTGTCGATGATGTTGAAGCGGTGAGCCTGGAACTGCATGTCCATACCACGCCAGAAACAGGTGGTGGCAGCCGAGGTAATCGTGATGCCGCGTTCCTGTTCCTGTTCCATCCAGTCCATCGTGGCGGCACCGTCGTGCACTTCACCCAGCTTGTGGTTGACGCCCGTAAAGAACAGGATACGTTCGGTGGTCGTGGTCTTGCCCGCGTCGATGTGGGCAGAAATACCGATGTTGCGATAGCGCGAGATCGGGGTAGTACGAGCCATGACTTATCTCTTAATTAGAAGGATGGCAGAACCCTTGGGCTCTGCCGTCCACAGTTGATCGAAGGATTAGAAACGGAAGTGCGAGAAGGCCTTGTTGGCTTCGGCCATACGATGCACTTCATCACGCTTCTTCATGGCGCCGCCGCGGCCTTCCGCAGCATCCAACAGCTCACCAGCCAAGCGTTGGGGCATAGACTTTTCAGAACGGCTCTTGGCGCTTTCACGCAGCCAGCGCATGGCCAGAGCCATACGGCGCACGGGACGCACTTCAACCGGAACCTGGTAGTTGGCACCGCCAATACGACGGCTCTTCACTTCCACGATCGGACGGACGTTGTTGAGTGCGGTCGTGAACACTTCCAGAGCGTTCTTACCGGTCTTTTCTTCAATCTGCTGCAGCGCACCGTAAACGATGCGTTCGGCGACGGCCTTCTTGCCGTCGAGCATGACGACGTTGATGAATTTCGAAATTTCAACGCTGCCGAACTTGGGATCCGGCAGGATTTCACGTTTGGGTACTTCGCGACGACGGGGCATTTTTTCCTCTTTCGTTGTCTTCAGTCTTGAACTGGCCTCGGGCGTTATTTGTTTTGCTCGCCCTCGGCGGTTTTAAATGCAGCCACAACACCTCGGCGGGCTGCGACTTACTCGGTCCTATTAAAGCGGGACCGTCCTTTCTACGGCTGACAAAGAGTCGCCGCGAATTACGCTGCCTTCGGGCGCTTGGCGCCGTACTTCGAACGGGACTGCTTACGATCCTTGACGCCCTGGGTATCCAGAGAGCCGCGGACGATGTGGTAACGCACACCGGGCAAGTCCTTCACACGGCCGCCACGGATCAGAACAACGGAGTGTTCCTGAAGGTTGTGGCCTTCACCGCCGATGTAGGAAATGACTTCGAAACCGTTGGTCAGACGAACCTTGGCAACCTTACGAAGAGCCGAGTTCGGCTTCTTCGGGGTGGTCGTGTAGACCTTGGTGCAGACGCCGCGCTTTTGCGGGCAGTTCTTCAGAGCAGGGCTCTTGCTCTTGTCGTGAGTCAACTCACGAGGCTTGCGCACAAGCTGATTAATAGTGGGCATAGTGTCCGTTTTGATAAATGGCCTTTGCATCGCCCCGCCCCTGCTTCCGTCAGTAAGAATCAGGGCCGGCTCAATGCGCGGGCAGGCTGGTGAAAAAAGTGTTTCTTCTCCGATAAAACGCTGTCCTGCGGCCGCAAAAAACCGCCGAAATTCGGGCACAAACCCTCCTTCCGCAGACGGCGATCTCGGAAAAGAACGTGATTGTCCCCTTTTTGTCAAATAAAGTCAAGCCCTTAGATTTTTTGCGACACAATTTGTAGCATTGCGGCACCCTTCGCGGGCGTCACGACACGGTCCTTGCGACGCTGCTGCATCTAAAATCGACCAGTGTTTCATCGGCGGCGCGCCCGCTCCTGCTTTTTTGCCTGTGCTGCACGCGCGTCCGCCTTTCTGACAAGGACTTCCCATGGCTCTCTTAATCAAAAACGCCGACGTCTATGCGCCCGAACACCTTGGTGTACAGGACGTACTCACTGCCGGAGAAACCATTCTTGCGATCGGCCGTGACCTGACACCCAACATCCCGGGACTGGAAACGATCGACGCCAAGGGCCGCATTCTGACGCCCGGCTTTTTCGATCAACACGTGCACGTCACGGGCGGCGGCGGCGAAGCCGGCCCCGTGTCGCGTACGCCCGAAATCATGCTGAGCAGCCTCATCAAGGTCGGCACGACAAACGTTGTGGGCGTCTCGGGCACCGACTTCGTCACCCGCAGCATTCCCAATCTTCTTGCCAAGGTGCGTGCGCTTGCCGTCGAAGGTCTCTCGACCTGGATGTACACCTCCAACTACCACTTCCCGCCCACGACGCTTTCGGGGTCCGTCGCCGATGACATGCTCCTTGTGCCCGAACTCTTGGGCGTCAAGATTGCTCTGGGCGACCACCGCTCGTCCTTCCCCACGCTGCAGGACGTGCTGCACCTTTTGGCCGACATTCGTCTGGGCGGCATGATCAGCGGCAAAAAGGGGCTGCTGCACATTCACCTCGGCGACATCCCCGGGCCCTTTGAGATGTTTGCCGAAATGGCGGCCATGGGGTTCCCCGCCTACCGGCACGTACTTCCCACGCACTGCAGCCGAAAGGACACGGTGTTCGCCGCTTCGGTCGAGTTCGTCAAAGCCGGCGGCCGCGCCGACTACACAACGGGCGGCGGCTGCTATCTTCCGCGCCCCGCGGACGCCGTGGCTGCGGCCATCGACATGGGTGCGGATGCCTCGCACCTGACGTTCTCCACGGACGGTCAGGGCTCGATGCCGCGCTTTAACGACAAGGGCGAGATGATCGGCCTCGGCGTGGGCGGCTGCGAAGGCAACCTTGAAGCCGTCAAGGATCTCATCAACGTGCACAAAATGGCCCCCGAGCAGGCGCTCACCTTCATTACGACCAACGTTGCCGAAGGCCTTGGCATCACCGGGTACGGCCGTGTGCAGACGGGCTTTAAGGCCAACCTCAACATCCTCGACGACGCCTTTGACGTAGCAACCTGCGTGAGCCGCGGCCGCGTCATGATGCTCGACAAGGAAGTGCTCGTGAAGGGAACGTTCGAGCTTTAACGACAAAACCCTCCGCGCCGCGCGTTTCCACAATGAAACGCACGGCCCGAAGGGCCTTCGATGGAGCTTTAAGGGCCGCCCGCATCAATTCGGGCGGCCTTTTTGCATCACGCCTCAGAGCGTGGTCGTTTCAGGCTGCTGATGCACCGTGATCGGATCGAGTTCATCTTCGTCGTACTTGCGGATGCGCACCAGAGACGAATTGGCCACGTTGCCGCAGGCAAGCTTGGACGAGGGAATATCGATCGTGAGCACGTTATCGCAGCCATGCAGATCGAGCGCACCTTCCTTGCCCGGCTTTTGCGGGCAGTACCAGGCGCCGTGATGCACGACGACCGTATCGGGACGGATGCGGTCCGTGACGATGACGCCCGCCAGAATGCGGCCGCGGCGACTTTCGACTTCCACCACGTCGCCCGAAACAACGCCGATTTTCTTGGCGCTTTCCGGGTGCAGCCAGATCGGTTCCCGATCCTGCACATTGGCGTACGTGTTCGACGCGGAGCTGTCCAACTGCGAGTGCAGGCGGTAGCGGCTCTTACTCGTCAACAGCGCAAACGGATAGTCCTTGGCAAGCGAGGCACCGAGCCATTCGGTCGGTTCCATCCACGTCGGATGCGCCGGGCAGTCGTCGTACTTGTACGAAGCAATCTTCTTGGAGTAGATCTCAATCTTGCCCGACTCGGTTCCCAGAGGATTGACGACCGGATTGCGGCGGAAGGCGCCGAAGTAGTTGTAGCGGCGCGACTCTTCCGACACCGGGAAGATGAGGTATCCCCTCTTCCAAAACTCTTCAAATTCGGGCATTTCCAGACCGTTCGTCGCGGCGTCCTGACGGGCTGCGTCGTAGAAGCGGCGAATCCACCCCATCTCGTCGAGACCTTCGGTGAAGTCCTTCTCAAAGCCCATCTTCTTGGCGAGTTGGCTGTAGATCCAGTAGTCCGAACGCGATTCATACTGCGGCGCAATCGCCTGCTGCATGGCCACAAAACCGAGGTTCGAGTACGAACCGATCGAGGTGATGTCGTTGCGTTCGAGCGAGGTGCAGGCGGGCAGCACGATATCGGCAAAGCGGGCCGAAGCCGTCCACATCGTGTCGCACACGATGGTCGTTTCGGGGCGCTTCCAGGCCTTGATGAGCCCGTTGGTGTCTTCCTGCTGGGCAAAGGGGTTGCCGCCCGACCAGAAGACGAGCTTGATGTCCGGATACGTGATTTTCTGACCGTTGTAGTCGATCGTCTTGCCCGGATTGAGGAAGCAGTCGGTAAAGCGCGCAAGCGGAATCTTCACCAGGCTCGTGCCTTCCCACGCAAGGCCCGAGTGGCTGCCCTTGGGATTGGCGGAGATGCCGCCCAGAGCGGGCGCCATCGAGGTCGGAGCGCCGGCGTTGGAGTAGTGGTACGAGAAGCCGAAGCCGCCGCCCGGCTGACCGATGTGGCCGCACATGGCCGCGAGCACCACCATCATCCAGTGCACCTGCTCGCCGTACTGGGCGCGCTGAATCCCCCAGCCGCCCATCAGCATCGAGCGCTTGTCGCGCATCAGGTGCGCAAGTTTGCGGATCTGATCGGCCGACACGCCGCAGATCGACGCAGCCCATTCGGGCGTCTTGGCAACGCCGTCGGTCTTGCCCAGGAGGTAGGGCTTAAATTGTTCATAGCCGACCGTGTAGCGCTTCAGGAACGCCGCATCGGCCTTACCGCTCGTTTCGAGCTCATAGGCCATGCCGAGCATCATCGCCACGTCCGTGCCGGGCTTGGGAGCAATCCAGGCGCAGGATTCACCGAAAAACTCAGCCGTATCGGGCTTGAGCGGATTGATCGCCACCACGGGAATGCCCTTGGCGCGCACGGCCTTGAGGCCTTCGGTATTTTCATGCACGGTCGTAGACCAGTCGATGTCGTTGGTCACCGTCGGATCGGCACCCCACAGCACCACGAGTTCGGTCTTTTCAGTGATGAGCTCCCAGCTCGTGCATTGTTCGTACACGCCGTTCGAACCGATCACGTAGGGCAAGATGACCTGCGCGCAACCCGTCGAGTAGTCGCCGTAGTGCCCCGTGAAGCCGCCGTTGAGGTTAAGCACACGCTGCAGGAGGTTGCGGGCCGAGCCGAGCGAGCCCGCACTCATCCAGCCGTAGCTGCCGCCGTAGATCGCCTTGCAGCCGTAGGTTTCGCGCACGCGCTTTAATTCGGAGGCCACGAGTTCGAGCGCCTTATCCCAGCTCACGCGCACAAAGGGTTCGGTGCCGCGCTTGCGGCCGCCCGCCTTGTAGCCCTTCTTGAGGTAGCTCAGACGCACCATCGGGTAACGGATGCGGGCCGGGTTGTAGGGCTGCTGCGCCAGAGCTTGCAGCTGCAGCGAAGGCGCCTGATCTTCGGCGATCGGCTCGAGCCGTTCAATCTTGCCGCCCTTGACATGCGCCTTGTACACGCCCCAGTGCGAGGCGTTCATCACTTCGGCTTCGTCGAGCACCGAGCGGCCCAGATTGTAGGTTTCCGAGAGGGGCAGACGATCCTGGCCGCGCAGCACGGGACCGGCCTTGACGCCGCCCTTGTAAGTCATCGGTGCGGCGGGACACACCGCCTTTTTGGCCGCCTTGGGTGCGGCGTGTGCGGCGGGAACGGCGGCCGCAACGGAGGTTGCGCCCGCCACCTTGAATAAATCACGACGATTGAGCATAGCTACTTCCTTTTTGGAACCTCGCACGAGCGAGAATCCGATGGATCAAAAAAGCCTCAAGAATGTTTTTTTCGCTGCATTTAAATGCGTCTTGAGTGCAGTTGGTTTCTTTTATTGATTTTTATCGAACCCTACCCGCTTTGAGGGCATGAGGAGCGACCCCAACCATCCCGACAGGCAGGTTTCGAATTGCCCTTAGGCACACTTCACTGCGGCCCGACCAACCACACGCACCGCAATGCCGTCATATTTTTAAAAATTCAAATTTTGATTTGAAATTTGTTTTTCTCGTTGATTTTATGGCTTTTTGGCATGCGCTTGCAGGTATTTGAACATCACCTCATTGGCGCCGGCGCGGCTGTGGCCTGCGCGCCCCCCCTTTTCAGGCAGCTGGCTTGCCCACTGATTGGCGGTAAAGTGTGCCGCGTCGGGAGCGCCGTGGCAGGACGAACAGGCGTTGGCAAGACGCGTCTTACCCTGCTTCCAAAGCCCCTGCAGGTCGCCCGTGAGCGACTTTGCCGGAA
>CAMAHM010000069.1 GCA_945834535.1 uncultured Sutterella sp.
GCCACGGGCACCATCACCATGAAGAAGGTGAAGAGTGCGGTTGCGGCTGCGGCGGTCACGGGCATCATCACCAAGAAGACGGCAAAGAATGCTGCTGCGGTAAGCACTAAACGTGCCGTTTGGCCGCAGATTTGGTAATCTGCGGCCTTCGAGTCGAAAAGACTTGAGCGCGCGGGGAGGGTGCAATGCTCTCCCTCGTCCTGAGCGGGGATGGCGAAATTGGTAGACGCAACAGGTTTAGGTCCTGTCGCCTTACGGCGTGTCGGTTCGAGTCCGGTTCCCCGCACCAACGCTTCGATTGCAGTTTTTTGCGCCGGCGTAGGTCTGTGAAGGTTTTTCAAAGGCCCGGGCTCAGTCGTGTTCCGCTGTCTTTGGACTTCTTCTCTGAGCACCTTCTGACGCAAGCAGATACGAGGTTTCACAAAACCGTGTCCTGCTGTCCGCCGTTTACTCCCTGGGATCGGCGCCTCGGGCGTAGTCTTTCGCTTCTCTAGTAGAATGCCTGCAATCTTTCCCGGAGCTAGGATTTTGAAACTGCCAGTCGTAAATGCCAGCCTGCGGCGTCTTTTGACGTATTTAATGCCCTATAAATGGACCATCGTCCTAGCGTTCATTTTCACGATGGCCGCCGGTGCGTCTTCTTCGCTCATTGCCTCGCTGTTGGGCAAGCTGATGGACATCGGTTTCTACAACCAGGCCGCCTGGATCATCATCGCGGCGCCCGTGGGGCTCATTCTGATTTCCTTTCTGCACGGCGGAAGCATGTTTTTGAGTGCGTACCTGCTGCGTCGCGTTTCGCAAAATGTACTCATGAAGCTGCGCGAGGAAATTTTCCACAAATTCCTGCGCTGGCCGGCGGCCACTTATCAGGCCAATCCGACCGGGCTTATTTCATCCAAATTCGTTTTTGAGGCCAATGTTGCGCTTACACGTGCGGCCAAGACGACGCTTATTCTCGTGCGCGACAGCTGCCAGGTGGTGTTTCTGACCGGGGTGCTCATTTGGCACGACTGGATCCTGGCGCTCGTGACTTTTGTCATCGCTCCCATGGTCTACATGCTGCTGCGCTATATCTCCAACAAGATGCGCTCGGTGATGTCGAGCTGCCAGACGTCGCTTGCCGGCGTCCTGGTGCAGGTTAAGGAAGTCTACGAATCGCACCGTCTCGTCAAGATTTCCAACACCTACGATTTTGAAAACCGTCGCTTTGGCAAAATCAACGATGACGTGCGCAAGATGATGGTCGACATGACCAAGGTCACATCCGTCGGCGTGCCTCTCACGCAGTTCATCTGCATGACGGGAGTGGCTGTGGTGCTCACCTTTGCGCTTTATCAGACGCGCGCCGGTCACCTCACCATGGGCGACTTTGTGACGTTTCTGGCTGCGCAGCTGTTGCTGATGCCGCCCCTCAAAAACCTGACGAGCGTCAACTCGGGCCTCGTGATGATGACCGTGGCTGCCGAGAGCATCTTTAAGACGATCGACGAAAAGGAAGAAGAGGACACGGGGACCGAAACGTTGGAAAACTGCCGCGGCGAGGTCGTCTTTGACCATGTCAGTCTGCGCTATCCCAAGACCGATCGGGATGCCGTCAAGGATTTTCATCTCACCGTCAAGCCGGGCGACTGCA
Source organism: uncultured Sutterella sp. (assembly GCA_945834535.1). Classification (GTDB taxonomy): domain Bacteria; phylum Pseudomonadota; class Gammaproteobacteria; order Burkholderiales; family Burkholderiaceae_F; genus Duodenibacillus. Next base: position 1,634 of record CAMAHM010000069.1, read on the forward strand.
TTGCTCTCGTGGGCTTCTCGGGCTCGGGCAAGAGTTCTCTTGTGAACCTTCTGCCGCGTTTTTGGACGCCGACCGCGGGGCGCATTCTCATCGACGGCAAGGACATCCGCACCATCACGCTCGAAAGCCTGCGCCGCAACATCGCCATCGTTTCGCAGGAGGTCGTGCTGTTTGACGACACGATTCGCAACAACATTGCCTACGGTACGCCCGATGCCACGGACGAAGACATCGCCCGTGCGGTGGAGGCGGCGGCCCTCACTGACTTCATCGCCTCGCTCCCGCAGGGGCTTGAGACGCCCGTCGGCGAAGCCGGCAACCGCCTGTCGGGCGGACAAAAGCAGCGCATTTCGATTGCTCGCGCGCTTTTGAAGAATGCTCCGATTCTGATTCTCGATGAGGCCACGAGTGCGCTTGACAGCGAAAGCGAAGCTCACATCAAGGATGCGCTCGCGTACCTGATGAAGGGACGCACCACCTTCATCGTCGCCCATCGTCTGTCGACGATTGAAAACGCCACTCTGATCGTGGCCATGTCCGAGGGCGTTGTGGAGGAAATGGGCACGCGCGCCGAACTGCTTGCCAAGGACGGGCTCTATGCCAATCTCTGCCGCCTGCAGACGCTGCACACCGAGGAGGGCAAGTCATGCTGAAGTCTCTCATCAAGAGAATCGACCCCGATTTGGTGCGCCTTTATGCCTACTTTCTGCCGCACAAGGGAAAGCTCCTTTTGTCGGTCCTCTTTCTTGTCGCGTCGGCAAGCACGTCGTCGGTGACGGCAACGCTTTTGGGTAAACTCACCGATCTGGGCTTTTACAAGGAAGCCGAGTGGGTGATTTACGCCGCGCCCGCGGCGCTGATGGCGATGACGCTCGTCTACACGGTCAGTACCGTGATGAGTGCCTATCTCATGGCTAAGGCCAGTCAGTCGGTGCTTGTGACACTGCGCACATCGCTTTTTGACAATATGCTGCACTGGCCCGAACCCCGTTATCAGGAACGCACCACGGGGGCGGTGAGCTCGAAGTTCGTCAACGAAGCGACCATCGCGCTCGGTGACGCCACAAGTTCTGTGATCATCATGGTGCGCGACTCGGTGCAGATCATGGGGCTTCTTTGCGTGCTCTTCTGGCACAACTGGCAGCTCACGCTCGTTACCTTCCTCGTGGCGCCGGTGCTCGTTTTTGCGCTGCAGCTCATTTCCAAGCGCATGCGCCGCATCGTCAAAAAGAGTCAGGATGCGCTCGGGGTGATGATCAGCCGCGTGCAGGAGTCTTACGAAGCCGAGCGCGTCGTCAAGATGAGCGGCACGTACGATTTTGAAGAGGCGCGCTTTAAGGTCATCAACCAGAAGATCCGCCAGCTCGCTTTAAAGACGATCAAGATGCGCACGATCGGCACCCCTATCTCGCAGGTGCTTGTGATGGTGGCCGTCGCCTTTGTGGTGGCCGTGGCCCTCGTGGAAGCGCAACAGGGAATTCTCACCATCGGTGAATTCGTGACATTCCTTGCGGCCATGCTGCTTTTGAAGGAACCGATTCAGAATCTGGCCAGTCTGAACGCGACTTTTGCGAGCATTTCGGTGGCCGCGCGCAGTATTTTCGGCATGCTCGATACGGAAACCGAGAAGGACACCGGCTCGCGAGAAATCGAGCGCTTTGCGGGTGACATTGTGTTTGACAACGTCACGCTTCGTTATCCGGGCCAGAAGGAGCCTGCACTGAAGGCGATTTCTCTTACCGTGCGTCACGGTGAGCACGTGGCGCTTGTCGGCCAGTCGGGCTCGGGCAAGTCGTCATTTGTGAGCCTCGTGGCGCGTTTCTGGGATCCTACGCAAGGCCGCATACTCTTTGACGGGATTGACTCGCGCGAACTCACGCTCGAAAGTCTGCGCCGACAGATGTCCATCGTCTCGCAGGATCCGCTGATTCTGGACGGGACGCTGCGCACAAACATCACGTACGGCACACCCGATGCAAGTGAAGAGGCCGTCAAGGCCGCTGTGGAGGCGGCCGGATTGTCCGACTTTGTGGCGAGCCTTCCCAAGGGGCTCGAGAGCGAAGTCGGTGAGGGCGGCAGTCTTTTGTCGGGCGGTCAGCGCCAGCGTGTGGCCATTGCTCGCGCGCTTTTAAAGGATGCGCCCATTTTGATTTTGGACGAAGCCACAAGCGCTTTGGACAGCAAAACGGAAGCCCACATCAAGGAGGCGCTCCGACGCCTTGCCCAGGGACGCACCTGCATTACCGTGGCTCATCGCTTCTCGTCGATCGAATATGCCGACCGCATCGTCGTCATGAATCAGGGCGAGATTGTTGAAATGGGCTCCATTGAAGAGCTTTTGAGCCGCGACGGGGTCTTTAAGCGCCTGAGCGAACTGCAGGCCGTCTCCGACAAAGAGATGGGAGCCTGATGCGGATCGGGCGGCGCAGCGCGCGCCGCCCTAAACCCGACACACTCTTAACGACGATGCCCGGCATCGCACCACAACTCATGCACATTCTCATCAGCAACGACGACGGATTCAACGCTCCCGGCATTGCAGCCCTGCGTACGGCCATGGAGCGCTTCGGGCGCGTCACCGTGGTCGCCCCTGAACACAACCACAGCGGTTCGAGCAACTCTCTGACGCTCAATCGCCCGCTGTCGGTGACGAGGAACGCCGACGGCGTTTATGTCGTAAGCGGCACTCCCTCGGACTGTGTGCATCTTGCGCTGACGGGGCTTTTGGATGAAAAGCCCGATCTTGTCGTCTCGGGCATCAACTGCGGCGCCAACATGGGTGACGACACGATGTATTCGGGCACCGTTGCGGCGGCTATTGAAGGCTATATCTTCAACATTGATTCAATTGCCTTCAGCCAGATCGACCGCGGCTGGACCGAGCTTGATTCGGCCGCCCGCATGGCGGGCGTGATCGTCGAGCGCTTTCTTGCTCGGCGCAGCCGCAAAGAGGGCGAAGAGGCCGTTCTTCTGAACGTCAATATGCCCAACATGCCCTTTGACGCCATGCAGGGGGTGATGGCGACGCGGCTCGGTCGTCGGCACAACGCCGAACAGATGATTCATCAGATGAATCCCCGCGGCATGCCCATGTACTGGTTGGGAGCGGCCGGCAAACCCCGCGACGCCAGCGAGGGGACGGACTTTTGGGCGACGCAGCACGGGTATGTGTCCGTGACGCCCCTGCAGATTGATCTCACCGCCCATGATTTGGTCGACCGGGCCCGCCAATGGGTGATTTGATCAGCTATAGTATTTCGTTGAATTCTTTCTTCAGTTTGCGGGAGGCAAACGCAATGCAGTTAAGGACTTTGGTGTCGGTGGCGGCGCTTTCGGCTCTTGTGGGATGTACGTCGGTGGATCTTTCGGCTCCGATCGAAGACCGCAGCACCCAGTATGCCGAACCCCATGTGCCGGTGATGGGTGAGAATGCACAGACCGTGCCCGTGCCCACGCAGGATGCTGCACCCCATCTCGTCAAGGAAGCAGCCCCCGTGGACAGCGGCCGCGTGCACACGGTTGTGACCGGCGACACGATTTGGAACATCAGCCAGCGTTACGGCTGCAATCCGCGTGAACTGATGCGTCTGAACGGCATTACCGATCCGACGACGCTCTCGCTCGGGCGTGAGCTCAATATTCCCACCACCAAGTCCGACGGCCGCAAGGTGCCCGAGCAGGCGCCCGTGAGCACGGAAGGGGAGGTGGTGACGACGACGGCTCCAGTGACGACGGTTGCCAAGCGTCCCGAAACGCCCGATCAGGTGGCTCAGCGCGAACTTGCCGAACAGCAGGCCAAGCGTGATGCGGCCGCCCGCGGGGAAATCGAAATCCGCTGGCCCACGCAGGGCGAGGTCATCGCCAATTTTGAGCAGACCGGGGGCTTTGGAATCGACATCGCTGGTTCGCGCGGTCAGAGTGTGATGGCCGTGCTCGACGGTACTGTGCAGTATGTCGGCAACAACACCGCCGGCTATGGGCGCTTTGTGATTGTGCGCCACAACATTCGTCTGCCCGGCAAGGCGCCGACGCCGCTTACGACCGTCTACGGCAACAACGACAAGGTCATTGTGAGCGTGGGCGAATCGGTGCGCGCCGGTCAGAAGATTGCCGAAATGGGCGACAGCGACACTGATCGGGTGAAGCTGCGCTTTGAAATTCGTCAGGGCAAGCCGCTCGATCCGATGCTGTATCTGCAGCAGCGCTAACGCGCAGCGCGGGTTTGTCTAAAGGCGAGGGCGTCGGTATTCTGAGGCCCTCGTTTTTTCTTGCCGTTCCCCATGGTCGGGAACGCCTTTTTTGAGACTCCACCAAGGAAAGGGATTTTATGAGTCAGAGCAAAGAGCGCACGCGCCCCGAATTTGAGACGCTCGTTGAGCGCCTCGACGACGAAGGTCGCGGTGTCGGTTACCACGAAGGCAAGGTGGTCTTCATCGAGGGGGCGCTGCCCGGGGAAAAGGTGCGTTACGAGCGCATCCGCAACAAGCCCAATTTTGAAATTGGTCGCGTCAAAGAGATTTACAACGCGGGTGCCGATCGCGTCGAGCCCCGTTGTCCGCATTTCGGCATCGGTCCGGGCAGCTGCGGCGGCTGTGCGATGCAGCATATCGATCCCGTGGCGCAGATGCGCTACAAGCAGACCGTGATGACCGATGCGCTGTGGCACATCGGCAAGGTCGTGCCCGAACACATTCTGCCTCCCATTCTGGGCGAATTTTGGCACTATCGTCACCGCGCGCGCCTCACCGTGCGCGACGTCGCCAAAAAAGGGGGCGTGCTCGTGGGCTTTCACGAAAAGAGCTCCAGCTACGTGGCCGACATGACGAGCTGCGCGATTCTTCCCGAAAAAATCTCCGACATGCTCGTGCCCATGCGCGAGCTCGTGGCTTCGCTCACCATCGCCCAACGTTTGCCTCAGATCGAGGTGGCGGTGGACGGTGAAGGCCACACGGCCCTTGTGCTGCGCATTCTCGAGCCCCTTGCTCCGGAAGACGTCGAAAAGATCGAAGCCTTTGCCCACGCGCAGGGCGTTGACATCTGGCTGCAGGAAAAGGGCCCCGATTCGGCGCGCCCCATGCACGACGAGGCGCTCACGCGTCTGGGGCTGACGCTGCCCGAATTCAATGTGCGCATCAGCTTCAAGCCCACCGACTTTACGCAGGTCAATCCCCGCGTCAACGAAAAGATGGTGAGCCGAGCCGTACGCCTGCTGCACGTCGCGCCAGAACACAAAGTGGCCGACTTCTTCTGCGGTCTCGGAAACTTCACGCTGCCTCTTGCGCGACGCTCTTTGCGCGTTATCGGCATCGAGGGGAGCGAAGCGCTCGTTGCGCGCGCCCGCGGCGGCGCTGCCGCCAACGGTTTGGCGCAAAAAACCGAGTTCGTCGCCCGTAATCTTTTTACCTGGTGCGAAGATGACTGGAATGCGCTCTGGGAGAAGATGGGCGGAATCGACCGCGTTCTGATCGACCCGCCGCGAGAAGGGGCACAGGCTCTGGCGCGCACGCTCGCGGCCACCGACAAGCGCCCCGAGCGCATCGTCTACGTGTCGTGCAACCCGGCCACGCTCGCGCGCGACTGCGCCATCCTCAAGCACGAAGGCGGCTGGCGCGTGCGTGCTGCGGGTGTGATGAACATGTTCCCGCACACCGGGCACGTGGAAAGTCTTGCGATCCTCGAGCCGGGTCCGCGTCCCGAGAAAAAGACCGAAGAAGAGGTTTGCGCAGACGCACCCTGAGTGTTGCACGTCACCTGTTAGAACACATTCCAACAATGCATCGAAGGTGGTACGCCGTAGCGTAGGGGATCGTCGGCCAATGTGTCAGCAGGCCGCCCACCGGATAAGATGACGAGTGAGCTCGGTTTTTTGCACTGACAAAAAGCCGAGCTCTTTTTTTCATAAGGATTGTTGCCATGACAGATGTCGTGATTCGTCGGCTTGCCGAGGAAGAGTTGGAGGCTTTCAAGATTGCCATGCAGAAGGCGTTTTAAGACGGTTTCGAAGCTTGTTTTGGGAAAACTCAGGAATACATTCTTCCGCAGGAAGACATTGAAGCATCGCCTTCCAAGAAAGGCGCCCATGCATATGGACTGTGGACGCAGGACAGGCTTGCGGGCGGCGCAGTCGTTGTCGCGGAACCCGAGAGTGAGCTCGGATTTTTGGATTTCTTGTTTGTGTGCAGCGGCGATCAGTCCAAAGGCCTCGGCTTGACGATCTGGCAGGCAGTTTGCCGAAACCATCCGCAAGTGAGGGTGTGGGAGACATCCACACCGTACTTTGACGTGCACAACATCCATTTCTATGTCAACAAGTGCGACTTTCAGATCGTGGAATTCTTTCATGCGCGCCACCCCGAACAAAGCGAAGCGTTCATCGGGGACGGTGCCCAAGAAATGTTCATGCTGAGAAAAAATCATAACCGCATAGCCCGCAAAGCGTTGCGGCGTGCGATTTGCAGGCGTCCGAGTCCGCGGGAACGCATGCTAAAATCAAAGATTGGATCAGTGCGGT
>CAMAHM010000070.1 GCA_945834535.1 uncultured Sutterella sp.
GGGTATCTGCATACTTTGGACCCTGTTGGTGTCCAAATATTCGATACCGGTTCAGGATGCGGGCAAGAAAAAAACCGCAAAATCAATGATGCGGGGCTATGCGTGATGTGGGGTGGTGGATGCTGAGAGTCTCGAACTCCCGACCTACGCCTTGTAAGGGCGCCGCTCTACCAACTGAGCTAAGCATCCACGAAGCATCGGCCCCCTTAGAGAACCGATGCGATATAGAGTTTGTTAGTTTACAGCATCCTTGAGCTTCTTGCCAGCGCGGAACTTGGGCACGTTGCTCGCTTCGATCTTGATCTCGGCGCCCGTCTGGGGGTTGCGGCCGGTGCGGGCAGCACGTTCGCTGACCGTGAAGGTGCCGAAGCCGACCAGCGAGACGTCTTCACCCTTCTTGAGCGAGTCCGTCACAGCAGCGACAAACGCGTCCAGAGCCAGGGCAGCTTTGCCCTTGGAGATGTCAGCCGCCTGAGCGATCTGTTCAACGAGTTCATTCTTATTCATTGGATTTCCTTCTAGTTCCAAATTAACTGCCGCTGCCAATCAACGGCTGTCGTAATTCTTACCGTGCTAAACCTAGCACAAAGACCTACATGATTCAGAGCAACGCCCCAACGACTTGTCGGGTTATTCGTTCAAAGCTTGATCTGAATCGAATCCTCAAGCTTTATTGGCGGGCCTGCGAAGTAGGTATGGCCGCCTCAAGCGCAGGATGTTGTACCACGACAACTTGTTCTTCCCTCTTTTTAAGCGGCTGCGGCATGGTGACAAGCGCCTCGGAGAGCACCTGATCGATCCAACGCACAGGCACGATTTCCATGCCCGACTTCACACACGCCGGAATCTCGGCGAGATCCTTGACATTGGATTCGGGAATGAGCACCTTCTTGATGCCGCCTCTTAAGGCAGCCAGAAGCTTTTCCTTTAGTCCCCCGATTTCAAGAACTTCACCGCGCAGCGTGATTTCGCCCGTCATCGCCACATCCGGACGCACCGCAATGCCGGTCAGAGCCGACACCATGGCCGTCGTAATGGCTGCACCCGCAGAAGGTCCGTCCTTGGGCGTGGCACCTTCAGGAAAGTGCACGTGCCAGTCGGTCGAGGCAAATTTAGCCGAGTCAATACCGAGACGCTCGGCGCGGGCACGCACCACGGAACGCGCGGCTTCCACGCTCTCCTTCATCACGTCGCCCAAAGAGCCGGTACGCTGCACTGCGCCCTTGCCGGGGAACACAACGGCTTCGACCGTCAGAATGTCGCCGCCGACTTCGGTCCAAGCCAGACCGTTGACCTGCCCAACCTGAGCCTCTTTCTGCGCGACGCCGTACATGTACTTGCGAACACCCAAAAAGTCCGACAGGTTCTTAGCCGTCACATTGACCTTGCGGGTGCGGCGGGCGCGTGCGGGTTTTCCGTCCTCAGTCTTTGCAGCAGCCGCCTTCTTGGCCGCTGCGTCTTCGGCTTCACACTGAATGCGCACCACCTTGCGGAAAATTTTGCTGATCGAGCGCTCAAGACCGCGCACGCCTGCTTCCCGGGTGTAGTAGCGGATGATGTCGCGTACAGCATCTTCAGAAAGCGCCACTTCGCCCTTGCGGATGCCGTTCATCTTCATCTGCTTGGGGATGAGATGGCGTTCGGCAATGTGCATCTTTTCTTCTTCGGTGTAACCCGAAAGATTGATGACTTCCATACGGTCAAGAAGCGCGGGCGGGATGTTGTAGGAGTTGCTCGTCGCAACAAACATCACGTCCGACAAGTCAAAGTCCACATCCACATAGTGGTCCTGGAAGGTTCGGTTCTGTTCCGGATCGAGCACTTCCAAGAGGGCCGCTGCGGGGTCACCGCGATGGTCCATACCGATCTTGTCGATTTCATCGAGCAGAAACAGAGGATTGCGCACCCCCACCTTGATCATCGACTGCAACACCTTGCCGGGCATGGAGCCGATGTAGGTGCGACGATGGCCGCGGATTTCGGACTCATCATGCACGCCCCCCAAAGCCATGCGCACAAACTTGCGTCCCGTCGCGCGGGCAATCGACTCGCCCAAGCTCGTCTTGCCCACACCGGGTCCGCCCACAAGGCACAGAATCGGGCTCTTCACCTTATCCACACGACGCTGCACGGCCAGATATTCAAGGATGCGCTCCTTAACCTTTTCAAGACCCCAGTGATCGTTGTCAAGAATTTCACGCGCCTGCACGAGGTCCCCCGACACTTCCGTCTTCTGCTTCCAGGGCAGTTCAAGGAGCGTATCAAGATACCCGCGCACGACGGTGGCTTCGGAGCTCGACGGCTGCATCATGCGCAGTTTTTTCAGTTCGGCCTGCGCCTTTTCCTCGGCCTCGGGGCTCATGCCGGAAGCGGCAATCTTGTCGCGGTACTGCTTGAATTCGTCGGGCGCGTCAGCGTCCTCGCCGCCCAACTCCTTCTGAATGGCCTTCATCTGCTCGTGCAGATAGTAGTTGCGCTGGCTCTTTTCCATCTGGACCTTGACGCGGCCCTGAATGCGCTTTTCGACCATGCTGATGTCGATTTCACCCGCAATGAGGGTACGCAGCTTTTTGAAGCGTTCATTCAGGCGCGGTTCGGCCAGCAGTTCCTGCTTGTTGGCGATCGACGTGGGCAGGTTGCCTGCGATTACGTCGCACAGCTCCTCGGCGTCTTCAATTGCCTTGGCCGCCTTGGACTGATCTTCTGTGATCTTGCGGGTATCGCGGGCATACTTGAGAAATTCCTGCAGCGTCACGCGGCGCAGGGCTTCGAGCTCGCGTGCGTCGCCCGTCTGCGTGGGCAAAAGACGCGCTTCACCCTCATAGCACGTCTCGTCGCTGCTGAAAGACTCGAGTGTCACGCGGGACTGAACTTCCACGAGCACCTTGAGGGTGCCGTCGGCAAGTTTGAGGGTCTGCAGAACCGTCGCCAAACACCCGACGTGATGCACCTGCTCAAACGTCGGATCATCGGTCTGGCTGTCCTTCTGCGTCACCAGAATCAGTCGGTTATTTTTGCCGGCGGCCTGCTTCACAGCACGGACAGTCTTGGCACGACCGACAAAAAGCGGCACCACCATGTGCGGAAAAACCACGATGTCGCGGATCGGCAGCACGGGCGCGACGCAAACATCGGGCAGTTGAGGTGTGTCGTTATTCATAAAATCATTTCAAACACAAAGAGTTTCGGTCTTCTTTATATGGGGGAGATCAGGGGAATTTTCAAGCCCAAATAATCCACTTCTTCCACACTTGTGACCGGGCCACTGATTGTACGGACAATCGCGCCTGACGCACGTCGTCCCTCACGCAAAACACAAAAAATGACCCCGCCCAAGCGTTCGACGTGCGGTATTGCCGAAGGCGGGCGGGGTGGCGAGTCGGTTGAAGGCGCTGATCGGTCAGGACTGCGCCTCTTCGCTCTTGGCAACCGTCGCACGCGGGCATTCAATAAGCTGCACGGGGGCGTCCTTTTCGATGCACTCGGCCGCAACGACAACGCGTCCGATTTCGGGTCTTGCCGGCACTTCGAACATGGCGTCCAGAAGCACATTTTCAAGGATCGAACGCAAACCGCGAGCGCCCGTCTTTCGCTTAACGGCCTTGCGGGCAATTGCAAGGAGCGCGTCGTGACGCACTTCAAGCTCCACGCCTTCCATCGCAAAGAGAGCGGCGAACTGTTTGACAACGGCGTTCTTGGGTTCCGTCAAAATAGCCACCAGAGCGTCTTCATTGAGCTCTTCGAGCATGGTGAGCACCGGCAGGCGCCCTACGAGCTCAGGAATGAGCCCGTATTTGACGAGGTCGGACGCTTCCACGCGACTAAAGAGCTCGGTGAGCGAAGCCTCCTTATGACTTTTAACCGTCGATTCAAACCCCATGCCGCTCTTGTCGGAACGTCGCTGCACAAGCTTGTCGAGCCCGTCAAAGGCACCGCCGCAGATAAAGAGAATATTGCTCGTGTCCACGGCATTCATCGGCGCCCTCGGATTCTTGCGTCCGCCCTGCGCGGGCACATTGCATATCGTCCCTTCGATGAGCTTTAAAAGTGCCTGCTGCACGCCCTCGCCCGAAACGTCGCGAGTAATCGAGGGGTTTTCGCTCTTGCGCGCGATCTTGTCGATTTCGTCGAGATAGACGATGCCGCACTGCGCACGCGCAATATCCCCGTCGGCAGCCTGTAAAAGCTTATGGATGATATTTTCCACGTCTTCACCGACATAACCGGCTTCGGTGAGCGTCGTCGCATCGGCAATCGCAAAGGGGACGTTGAGCATACGTGCCAACGTCTGCGCTAGAAGCGTCTTGCCCGAGCCCGTCGGTCCGATGAGAAGCACGTTGGACTTTTGCAGCTCGACTTCCTTGTCGGCCCCCTTGTGCTGCAGGCGCTTGTAGTGGTTGTAAACGGCCACCGACAAAATGCGCTTGGCGCGCTGCTGTCCGATCACGTAGCTGTCAAGGTGCGCATAAAGCTGCTGAGGCGTCGGCACGGGGCGCTTGAGGATGTCCTCCACCGCTTTTTTCTCAGACTGCTCTTGATCGAGCTCTTCACTTTCGGTGCCGAGCGCTTTTGCGAGCCCTTTAATGCAGCGGTCGCACACCATGATGCCGCGGCCGGTGTCGATCAGCGTCTGGCAGTCGCTCTTGTGGCGGCCGCAGATCGAACAGCGGCAGTCGATTCCCTCTTCTTTACTCATAAATCATCCTTCTTCGGAGTCTGACTTCGATGGTGTTCAGCCGCGCCTTATTCGCGACGCGTGAAGATTTTGTCGATGAGACCGTATTCAAGCGCCTGCTGCGGGCTCATGTAGTTGTCGCGGTCCGTGTCGCGGGTTACCGTGGCAATATCCTGCCCGGTACGCTCGGCAAGAATGCTGTTCAACTGGGCCTTAAGTTCAAGAATTTCCTTGGCCTGAATTTCAATGTCGCTCGCCATGCCGCGGCTGCCGCCCGAAGGCTGATGGATCATGATGCGCGCGTTGGGCAGAGAATAGCGCTTGCCCTTGGCACCGGCCGCAAGCAGAAAAGCTCCCATGGAAGCAGCCATACCAATGCAGATCGTCTTCACATCGGGCTTGATGAACTGCATCGTATCGTAGATGCCCAGGCCCGCATACACGGAGCCGCCGGGACTGTTGATGTAGAGCGAGATGTCTTTTTCGGGATCTTCGCTTTCAAGAAACAGAAGCTGCGCGATCACGAGGTTGGCCGATTCGTCCGTCACTTCGCCGGACAGAAAAACGATGCGCTCGCGCAGCAGGCGCGAGTAGATGTCAAAGCTGCGCTCGCCGCGCCCGCTTTGTTCAATCACCATCGGAATAAGAGCGTTGTGGATCGTGTTCATCAAAAAATCTCAAAGCGAAAACTGAAAAAACAAGAGGAAGCCCGCGTCACACTGGATGCTGAGCTTCCTCTCTTTGGAGCACGCGGGCTCGTACGGCGTCGGTTCGGCTTTACCGAACCGACCCCTGCCGCATTAGGCGGGCTGCTGACCCATGAGGTTGTCGAATGCCACAACCTCTTCGCTGGTCTTGGCCTTGGAGAGGATCAGGTCGACGACCTTGTTTTCGACCACGACGTTGGCAACCTGGTTGGCCTGATTGGGGTCCTGAAGCATGAACTTGACCATTTCTTCGGGCTGCTCGTAGGCGGCGGCCAGTTCGCGAACATGGGCTTCCATGTCTTCACGGGTGACCTCGATCTTGTTCTCGGCCACGATGTGGCTGAACATCATGCCAAGACGCACGCTGCGGGCGGCCGGTTCGGCAAAGAGTTCGGCCGGAAGCGGCTTGACGTCCTTGAGGTTGGCGCCGGAACGGGCGGCCGTGTCGCGGGCAAACTGTTCGGCCATGCGCTTCTGTTCGTCGGCGATCAGCGCCTTGGGCACGGCGAATTCGCAGGCCTTGAGAACGGCATCGATCACGCCGGCCTTGGTGCGGGCAAGCAGGCGAGCCTTCACTTCGCGTTCGAGGTTGCCGCGCACTTCGGTGTTGAGGGCTTCAACCGAGTCCAGACCGAGGGTCTTGAGGAACGCTTCGTCAATCGCCGGGTAGATGGGCTTTTCAACGTTGGTGCATTCCACTTCAAACACAACTTCCTTGCCGGCGAGTTCGGCGTTGCCGTAGTTTTCCGGGAAGGTCAGGTTGAAGGACTTCTTGTCGCCGGCCTTCATGCCGGTCACGGCGGCTTCAAAGTCGGGGAGCATACGGCCCTGAGCGAGCACGAAGCTAAAGCCTTCGGCGCTGCCGCCCTGGAAGGCTTCACCGTCCTTGGTGCCCTTGAAGTTGATCGTCACGCGGTCTTCGGCAGCAGCTTCACGACCTTCTTCCTTTTCGAAGGTGACGCGCTGCTTGACGATGATGTCGATCGTCTTGGCGACTTCGGCATCGGTCACGGGGCAGGTGTAGCGCTTCAGTTCCATCGCCGAGAAATCGGGCGTGGTGATCTCGGGATAGACTTCGACCGTGAGCGTGAACTGCAGGTCTTCGCCTTCCTTGGTTTCCTTGGCCTTGCAGTCGGCCTGACCGCAGACGTTGAGCTTCTGTTCTTCCACGGCCTTGCGGTACTCGGCGTCGATCAGACGGTTGAGCGTGTTGACGTAGGCGTCCTGACCGTACATCGCGCGCACGTGGCTCATGGGCACATGGCCGACGCGGAAGCCGGGCATCTTGGCCTTCTTGGCGGCGCGCTTGAGTTCAGCTTCAATGCCGGCGTTGAGCTCGGCAGCGCTCACCGTGATGTCGATGGACTTTTCCAGCGGATTGATTGCGGGTTCTTCGGCCTTGACGGCTTCAACATTGTCAGTCATTGTCTGATTTGCTTTCTAAGAATGGTCGCTTGATCCGTGTCCAATCGGGGACGACGAAACATCGACTCGGGTTGTATGAATTCGGATCCGATGGGGAACGCCTGATCGTTACTGCAGTCCAGTCAGATTCCCCGTGCGGGCACGCGGCATTGAAGGCCCCGTGCCTTGAAAACGCGTCATTATACCCAACAAAGTCCCGCGAGGTTGAGTGGTTTCTCACAAACGCGTCGCCAAAAAACTTCCCGCTCGGCACGCCTTTCGGTTTTGGTCCGCCCGACCCCACGTATACTTGGCGCATAGAGGACCCCGAGCATTTTGTATTTTCCGCGGCACTGCCGCTTAGGCAATCAGGATTTATATGAGCAAACTCTACGTCGGCTTTGATGCCGGGACGCAAAGCGTCAAAGTTTCCGTTTACGACGAAAACTTCAAGCCTCTGGCCACGCATTCACTTTCCACCACCCTGCACTACCCGCAGCCCGGTTGGGTGCAGATGAGCTGTGACGAATTCCTCGACATCACGGTCGAGTGCATGCGCCGCTGCGCGCGCGACGTCGCGGGCAAAGGCTACAACCTTGCCGACACGGCCGCCATCATGGGCGACGGTATCATCTGCGGCATCTGCGGCGTCAACGCCGACGGCAAAGCCGTAACGCCCTATATCAATTACCTTGACAGTCGCACTCAGGCCGACGTCGACGCGATCAACGCGATGGATCTTGACATCTGGGGCAAAGAAACCGGCAACGCGCAGGCCAACGTCATGTTCCCGGCAATGTTCGCCCGATGGATTCTGAAAAACGATCCGCGTTTTGCCGCCCAAGGCGTCAAGTTCGTACACAACGCGCCCTACATCCTCATGAATCTGGCCGGGCTCTCCGGCAAGGACGCCTTCATCGACTGGGGTGCCATGTCGGGCTGGGGGCTGGGGTACCGTGTCGAAAAGAAGGAATGGTCCGATGAACAGCTTGCCATCCTCGGAATCGACAAAGCCTACATGCCCCG
>CAMAHM010000071.1 GCA_945834535.1 uncultured Sutterella sp.
CGCCCTGACGCTGCATGTTCGAACCCATCAGAGCACGGTTCGCGTCGTCGTGTTCAAGGAACGGAATAAGCGAAGCGGCCACGGACACGATCTGCGCAGGCGCGACGTCCATGTACTGGATGCGGTCGGGCGAAGCCATGATGAATTCGCCGTTTTCACGGGCGCTCACCAGATCGCCGATGAGGCGGCCGTTTTCGTCCATATCGGCGTTGGCCTGGGCGATCACGTACTTGCCTTCTTCGATGGCCGACAGGTAGTGAATGTTTTCCTCACCCTTGAGCGCCACGCCGTTTTCAACCTTACGGTAGGGCGTCTCGAGGAAGCCGTAGTCGTTAAGGCGCGCGTACAGAGCGAGCGAGTTGATCAGACCGATGTTCGGACCTTCAGGCGTTTCAATCGGGCACACGCGGCCGTAGTGCGTAGCGTGCACGTCGCGCACTTCAAAGCCGGCGCGTTCACGCGTCAGACCGCCCGGACCCAGAGCCGAGATACGGCGCTTGTGGGTGATTTCCGACAGCGGGTTGGTCTGGTCCATGAACTGGCTGAGCTGCGAGGAGCCGAAGAACTCACGGATGGCGGCCGAAATGGGCTTGGAGTTGATCAGGTCCTGAGGCGTGAGGCCGTCCGACTCAGCCGAGCCGAGACGTTCGCGCACGGCACGCTCAACGCGCACCAGCCCCGAGCGGAACTGGTTTTCGGTGAGTTCGCCCACGCAACGCACGCGGCGGTTGCCGAGGTGGTCAATATCGTCCACGCCGTGGATTTCGATGGTGCGCTTTTCACCGTCGGCATCGGTCAGCACGACCGTGTCGGCGCCGTTTCGCAGCGCCACGAGCACCTGCATCGTGTCGATGATGTCTTCGTTCGTGAGGGTCGACGAGCCTTCGGCGCTCGGGCGGCCGAAGCGGGCGTTGACCTTCATGCGGCCCACGCGCGAGAGCTCGTACGTGTCGGCATCGAAAAAGAGACGGTTAAAGAGCCCTTCGACGGCATCTTCCGTGGGCGGTTCGCCCGGACGCATCATGCGGTAGATGGCGATGCGGGCCGACAGCGCATCGGGCGTATCGTCCTGGCGCAGCGTTTCGGAAATGTAGGCACCGCGGTCGAGATCGTTCGTAAAGAGCGTCTCAATCGAGCGGACCTTCATTTCACGCATGGCTGCGAGCGTGTCTTCGGTGATTTCGGCGTTGGCGTCGACCACCTTTTCGCCCGTTTCCTTGCAGTAGATCGTCTTGGCAAGGGTACGGCCGATCAGGAACGAGTCGGGCACGGCCACTTCGTTGACGCCTGCTTCGTTCATGAGGCGCACGTGACGGGCGGTGACGCGCTTGTCCTTGGCGACGATGAGCTTGCCGTCCTTGTCCTTGATGTCGAAGGCGGCGGTTTCACCCTGCAGGCGCGAGGGCTCGAAGCGCCAGGTGGCGCTCTTTTGCGTGATCTTGAACTGGTCGAAGTCGTAGAAGCGTTCAAGGATCTCCTCGGCCGTGAGGCCGATGGCCTTCAGCAGGATCGTGGCGGGCATCTTGCGACGACGGTCGACGCGGAAGTACACAATGTCCTTCGGGTCGAATTCGAAGTCGAGCCAGGAGCCGCGGTAGGGAATCACGCGCGCAGAGAACAAGAGCTTGCCCGAAGAATGGGTCTTGCCCTTGTCGTGTTCAAAGAAGATGCCGGGCGAGCGGTGCAGCTGGCTGACGATAACGCGCTCGGAACCGTTGATGATGAACGAGGCCTTTTCGGTCATGAGCGGGATTTCGCCCATGTAGACTTCGTTTTCACGGATTTCCTTGAGGGTCTCGGGCTTGGCGGCATCGCGGTCGAAGATTTCGAGCTGGATGCGGGCGCGCAGCGCCGAGCAGTAGGTCAGACCGCGCAGCTGGCACTCGGCGACATCGAATTCGGGCTCTTCGAGCCGGTATTCGATGAACTTCAGACGAGCATAGCCGTTGTGGCTGGTGATCGGGAAAATGGAGGTAAATGCCGCCTGCAACCCGCTGTCCTTGCGGCTTGCGGGTTTAACATTGGCTTGCAGAAACTCTTCGTAGCTACGCAGCTGCGTTTCCAACAAAGAGGGCACTTCAAGGACGCTCGGTCGGGTGGCGAAACTCTTCCGAATACGCTTCTTTTCAGTGAACGAGTACGACATGGAGACTCCGTTCGGCGATGGGAAAATAAGCTTGTGAAGGGTCAAAGAAAAAGCGGGGCAAAAAACAGGGACGCCAAAAGCCGCCCGGGTTATGCCTCCTTCGGCACCCGTGCGGCACTACTTTGTTCGTCACGTTCTGATTGTTCTGACCCCGACCATCCAGACTTTGACTTTGAGCTGAGTCAGCAATTATAGCAGGCTCAATTCAAAATCCCCAACCTCCGCGTTGGCTGAGGTTGGGAGATTTTTAGGTCGGACCAACCGATCGCCGCCCCGAAGGGTTTTGATCGGTTCGTCTTCTGGCGAGACTCAAAATTACTTGAGTTCAACCTTGGCGCCGGCAGCCTCGAGCTTCTTCTTGAGGTCTTCGGCTTCAGCCTTGGCAGCGCCTTCCTTAACAGCCTTGGGAGCGCCTTCGACGAGGTCCTTGGCTTCCTTCAGGCCGAGGCCGGTGATTTCACGCACGGCCTTAATGACGGCGATCTTGTTCGAGCCGACGTCAGCGAGCACGACGTCGAATTCGGTCTTTTCTTCAGCGGCGGGGGCAGCAGCACCGGCAGCGGGACCGGCAACAGCCACGGCGGCGGCAGCGGCGGAAACACCGAACTTCTCTTCCATCATCTTGATGAGTTCAGAGATTTCGAGGACGGTCTTGGAAGCGATCGCTTCGAGGATTTCTTCATTGGTCAGGGCCATTTTTGACTCCGTAACGTTGTGTAATTAATTGGTGGTTTAAAAATTAGGCAGCAGCCTTTTCCTGGGCATCGCGGTAAGCAGCAACGGTGCGCACGAAACGTGCAGGCACTTCGTTGACAGTGCGAACGAACTTGGCGATCGGTTCGTTCATGGTGGCCATCAACTTGGCCAGGAGCTCGTCGCGGCTCGGCATGCTGGCCAGCTGTTCGACAGCCGCCACGTCCATGACGTAGTTGGCCATCGCGCCGCCCTTGATGACGAGCTCTTTGTTGCTCTTGGCAAAGGTGTGCAGAACCTTGGCTGCGGCAACCGGGTCGGCAGACAGGCCGTAGATGAGCGGACCGACGAACTTGTCGGACAGGCCCTCAAACGGCGTACCTGCAGCGGCACGGCGCACCAGCGTGTTCTTCACCACACGCAACTGAACACCCTGCTTGCGCGCTTCAGCGCGAAGCTTGGTGATTGCTTCCACGGTCAGCCCACGGTATTCAGCGATCACGATCACAGAGCTGTTGGCGATAAGGCCGCTCATCTCTTCGATCACTGCCGCTTTGTCTTGACGATTAAGACCCATGGTCTGGCTCCACTCAGAGGTGCGACACCCTGAGGCATCGCACCGGTTCTTCAATAACCGGTTAACCTTTTGAGCGCTACGTGCGGTGCATTGGATTACACAACATGCATTCACTCTTTGAGGTTTAAACCGTCTGCGCTGGACATCTGGCCTACCCAGACAATTAAAGGAGTTCGGTCCTGCTCGGGCTTACGGCCCGGGGCAGCAACCACGCCCCCTCCAGCGGTCTTTGACAGCAGTTCGTCTTCTTCATGAGAAGCACGACGAACCACCCAAAGCCCTCGAGGCCTCACGACCTCTGATGAGACACTCCGTCAGGCGGAGTGTCTCGGTATTCTGTGCCGGGCCCCGAAGGACCCGGACTTTTGCCCGATGATTAGATCGAGCTCACGTCCACGCGGGCGCCGATACCCATGGTCGAGCTGACGGCAACCTTGCGGATGTAGATGCCCTTCTGGCTGGCGGGCTTGAGCTTAATCAGCTGTTCGACGAGCGCCTTGGTATTGGCCACGAGGCGTTCGGTCGCGAACGAAGCACGGCCGACCGGAGCGTGGATGATACCGGCCTTGTCGGCGCGGAACTGCACCTGACCGGCCTTGGCGTTCTTGACAGCCTGAGCCACGTTCGGGGTCACGGTGCCAACCTTGGGGTTGGGCATGAGACCGCGCGGGCCGAGGATCTGACCGAGCTGACCGACAACGCGCATCGCATCGGGAGAAGCGATCACAACGTCGAAGTCCATGCGGCCGGCCTTGACTTC
Source organism: uncultured Sutterella sp. (assembly GCA_945834535.1). Classification (GTDB taxonomy): domain Bacteria; phylum Pseudomonadota; class Gammaproteobacteria; order Burkholderiales; family Burkholderiaceae_F; genus Duodenibacillus. Next base: position 4,177 of record CAMAHM010000071.1, read on the forward strand.
GGCAGCCAGGTCGTCGAAACCGACGATATCGGCACCGGCAGCCTTGGCTTCTTCAACCTTGGCACCCTGGGTGAACACGGCAACGCGAACGCTCTTGCCGGTACCTTCGGGCATCACGACGGCGCCACGGATGGCCTGGTCGGACTTACGGGGATCGATGCCGAGCTGAACGGCGATGTCCACGGATTCGTCAAACTTGGCGTTGGCGCAAGCCTTGACGGCTTCGAAAGCATCCACCAGAGCGAACGGCTTGGTGAGGTCATACTTGGCCTGAATGGCCTTAACACGCTTGCTGAGCTTAGCCATGATTACAGACCCTCCACCGTGATGCCCATCGAACGCGCAGAACCGGCGATCGTACGAACGGCCGCATCCATGTCGGCAGCGGTCAGATCGGGTTCCTTCATCTTGGCGATTTCTTCAGCCTGAGCGCGGGTGATCTTGCCCACCTTGTCGGTGTGCGGACGAGCCGAGCCCTTGGTGATCTTGGCAGCCTTCTTGATGAGGATGGTGGCCGGGGGCGTCTTCATCACAAACGTGAAGGACTTATCGGCGTAGGCGGTGATCACGCAGGGAATCGGCAGACCGGGTTCCATACCCTGGGTCTTGGCGTTGAACGCCTTGCAGAATTCCATGATGTTCAGGCCGCGCTGACCGAGAGCCGGGCCGATGGGGGGCGAGGGGTTAGCCTTGCCGGCGGGAACTTGCAGCTTAATAAAGCCGACAATCTTCTTTGCCATTTGACTTTTTACTCCCTGGGTTCAAGCGCCATCTCGACACCTGTCGAGGGGCTCCCCAGTTGGTTAAACACAGAAAGGGCGCAATTATGCACAAGGACTTTCAAAAAATCAAGCCCTTGAGCAAATAACTGCGTGATTTTTTAGAAATTAGAGCTTTTCGACCTCGTTGAAGGCAAGCTCAACGCTCGTTTCACGGCCGAAGATGGACACGAAGCAGCGCAGACGGCTCTTGTCGTACAGCACTTCGTCGACGCGGCCTTCGAAGTCGGCAAAGGCACCGGACTTGATGCGTACGCGTTCACCGGCTTCAAACATGACCTTCGGACGAGCCTTGGCCTGACCGCTGCTCATGCGTTCCTGAATCTCGGCGATTTCGCGCGGCGACAGGGGCACGGGATGGTTGTTGCCGAGAAATTCAATCACGCGCGGCGTCGAGTTGATGAGGTGCCACGTTTCTTCGCTCATGACCATCTCGACGAAAACGTAGCCCGGATACATGCGGCGTTCCGTTTCCATGCGCTTGCCGTTGCGGTTTTCTTCGACCTTTTCAATGGGCAGAAGCACTTCGCCGAACTGATCCCTCAGTTCGGAGCGGTCAATGCGCTCGCGCAGCGACTTGGCCACGCTCTTTTCCATCGAAGAGTAGACGTGCAGCGTGTACCAGCGCATGTTGGCGGGCTTGACGGCCTGCTGGGCGTCGCCGCTCTGGGCATTTTCGAGTTCGTTGGTCATACAACTTGTCTCCGGTCCGCTCCCGCTTCGTGCGGGGGAATCCAATCTCAAACTGATAGCAATCGCCCAAGAGCGGCGGGACGGTCCCGCTTCGCCTTCGGCGGACTTGTCTTTGCCGATCCGTCCGCCCCTCTTGTTGGGACCCGCTTATCGGCAAAATGCCCGCAGACCGAATGATTCGGTTGCGAGCACTGCAAATTTGTAGGTTGCCGTCTTTAGAAGGTCAGACGCAACAGACCGTCATACAAGCCCCATTCAATGAACTTGTCGACGATGAAAAGATAGAAGCTCACGAGCACCACGAAGCCCATCACCAGGCCCGTCGTATTGACCGTTTCCTTCTTGGTGGGCCACACCACGCGGCGCAGCTCGTCCCAGGATTCACGGCAGAACGCGATGAAGCGCTTGCCCGAGGGAGAGAAGCTCGCCACGACCGCGGCCACAACAATGCTGCCAAGCAGGGCAAGCAAACGAATGCCCATGCTCTGATCGGTCAGAAACGTAAAGCCAAACACGCCGGCGCACACGATCAGGACGGAAAGCGTCACGATGACCATGTCCAGGGTCTTATTGGAAGACTCGGCCTGAGAGTTTTGCGTAGCCATTTTCTTTTGAACTCTTCTTATCGGTATGCAGAATTTGCGTTTTCTGCAGACAATCAAGCCGCGGTCATAGATCGCGGCTCGACTGCATCATCAGATTTGTGGCAGGGGCAGAAGGAATCGAACCCTCAACCTACGGTTTTGGAGACCGTCGCTCTGCCAATTGAGCTATACCCCTGTCTGAGAATCAGGCCCTTATTTTAGGCCTAATTCTCCGATTTTGTCATTACTCGATGATCTTGGCAACGACGCCGGCGCCGACGGTGTGGCCGCCTTCGCGGATAGCGAAGCGCAGACCTTCCTGCATGGCGATCGGGCAGATCAGCTGCACGGTCATGGAGATGTTGTCACCGGGCATCACCATTTCAACGCCTTCGGGCAGTTCGATCGTGCCCGTCACGTCGGTGGTGCGGAAGTAGAACTGCGGACGGTAGCCCTTGAAGAACGGGGTGTGACGGCCGCCTTCTTCCTTGGTCAGAACGTACACTTCGCTCGAGAACTTCGTGTGCGGGGTGATCGAACCGGGCTTGGCCAGAACCTGACCGCGTTCGACTTCTTCACGCTTGGTGCCGCGCAGCAGGATACCGACGTTGTCGCCGGCTTCGCCTTCGTCGAGCAGCTTGCGGAACATTTCAACGCCCGTGCAGGTCGTCTTGGCGGTCGGACGGATACCGACGATTTCGATTTCGTCGCCGACGCGGATCACGCCGCGTTCCACACGGCCCGTCACCACGGTGCCGCGGCCCGAGATCGAGAACACGTCTTCGATCGGCATCAGGAACGGCTGGTCAAGAGCGCGTTCGGGCGTCGGGATGTAGCTGTCGAGCGTTTCGGCCAGCTTCATGATGGCTTCTTCGCCCAGCGGACCCTTGTCGCCTTCCAGAGCGAGCTTGGCCGAACCCTTGATGATCGGAATGTCGTCGCCGGGGAAGTTGTAGTTCGACAGAAGTTCGCGCACTTCCATTTCGACGAGTTCGAGCAGTTCTTCGTCGTCGACCATGTCGCACTTGTTCAGGAACACGATGATGTAGGGCACACCCACCTGACGGGCGAGCAGGATGTGCTCACGGGTCTGGGGCATGGGGCCGTCAGCGGCCGACACCACGAGGATGGCGCCGTCCATCTGGGCAGCACCGGTAATCATGTTCTTGACGTAGTCAGCGTGCCCCGGGCAGTCCACGTGAGCGTAGTGGCGGGTAGCCGTTTCGTATTCAACGTGGGCGGTGTTAATGGTAATGCCGCGAGCCTTTTCTTC
>CAMAHM010000072.1 GCA_945834535.1 uncultured Sutterella sp.
TTTAATCTCTAAGTAATGCCCTCAACCTATGATCTGCGCGTACGGTGAAGAGCCTGAAAACTTTGCCGTGCATTACAACCAAAGAGAGGAGACATCCATGAAACTTTCGTTTCGCATTGCCGCCGCCTGTGCGGCTCTGATGCTTGCCGCTACGGGAGCGCAGGCCGCCGCGCAGGGCACGCAGACCATCACCGAGCATGACCAGTGCCACACCTGCGACATGTGGATCACCAAGTGGCCCGGCCCCAAGGCTGAGATCGTCATGAAGAGCGGCAATGTCTACAAGTTCTGCAGCGTCAAGTGCATGACCTGCACACTGTTGCGCGTCGGCCAGAACGCCAAGATGGCCGGCATTTGGGTCAACGACGCCGGTGCCACCGACTGGGAGCACCCCGAACCCAAGTTCATTGAAGCCAAGAAGGCATGGTTCGTGCAGGGCTCGAGCCGCAAGGCCACCATGGGCAAGTCTGTGGCGCCTTTTGCGACCAAGCAGGCTGCGCTTGAATTCCAGAAGAAGTACGGCGGCAAGATCTACCGCTTCAACGAACTTACCAAGGAAATCCTCGGCTGCGGCACCCCCAAGAAGAAGCCCATCCCGATGGAGTAACCATTCGGCATTGCACACAAAATCACTGAGAGCGCATGCCGCGTGCCCGCGCCAGCCTCTGCAAAGAGCTGCGCGGGTTTATTGTGCGCCCAAAAAACCCGAGCGTGCTGCGCTAGACTGCAGGGACTTTGTCTTCGTTCCTTGCAATACCATGGCCGACTCAGCAACCGCCCCCGCTTGCGCCGCCCGTGCGCTCATTGAAGAGCTCACCAAAATTGTCGGTGCGCAGCACGTTCTTACCGACGAAGCCGATTATGGCCCCCGCCTGATCGATAACCGCAGCCGACTGCACGGCCGCGTCGACTGTGCGGTGCGCCCGGCAAACACCTCGCAGACGGCGGCCGTCATGCGTGCGGCCAAGGCGCTCGGCGCGCTCGTATTCACGCAGGGCGGCAACACGTCCAATGTCGGGGGCGCGACGCCTGTCTCGAGCAACGCCGAAGCTCCTCGTCTTTTGCTGCTCACCGACCGCATGCGTGCCGTCGAAGTCATCGACACGATCAATGACACGGTTCTCGTGCAAGCCGGCTGCCCCCTCTCGGAGCTGCGCGAGGCAGCCGCCCTCAAAGGACGTCTTTTTCCCGTGAGTTTGGCAGCCGAAGGCACCTGCACGGTGGGCGGAATTCTCGCCACCAATGCCGGGGGCGTACACGTTTTGAGTTACGGCAATACCCGCGAGCAGTGCCTGGGGATCGAGGTCGTCCTTGAAGACGGTCGCATTCTCGACATGCTTCGCGGCCTTCGCAAGGACAACACGGGCTACGACTTAAAAGACCTCTTTATCGGCAGTGAAGGAACGCTGGGCATCATCACCCGCGCGGTAATGAAGCTGCGGCCGGCACCGACTGACACGCTCGTGTGTCTCATGATGCTCCCCGCTAGCAGCGCGCTTGCTCCGAGCTTTTCCGCCTTAAGTTCGGCCTTTGCCGAGTCGCTTACCGCCTTTGAGGTCATGCATCGCGATACCGTGGTGCACGTCAGTCGCGTCTGGCCCGAAGTGACGCAGTCGATCGACCTGTCTCACCCCTGGTACGCCCTGGCGGAAATTTCCGTCGCCGACGCCAAGAACGTGGTCGCAAGGCAGGCCCTTTTGGAAGAAACGCTCGCCGAACTCTTTGAACGCAACCAGATCGCCGACGCCCTTTTGGCCCAGAGCGAGCGGCAAAAGAGCGAACTGTGGCGCGTGCGTGAATCGATCCCCGAAGCACATAAAAAAACGGGGGGCAACGTCAAGCACGACATCAGCGTTCCTCGCAGCTCGCTCGTTGCGTTCGTCGAAGAAACCAACGCCCTTTTGAAGGCGCTTTTCCCATGGATTCAACCGAGCGTTTTCGGTCATTTTGGTGACGGGAACCTTCACTACAATATGGGCGTTTGCGAGGGCAGCGACCCTCGTCTGTGCTTTCTCAACGAAGAACGGATTCACGAGGTCGTGTACGAACAGATCGCCCGCTTTCGCGGTTCGGTTGCCGCCGAGCACGGTGTCGGGCGCTTTAAACACGACCTTCTTGCCTGCGTCAAAACTCCGGCCGAATACGCTCTTCTGCGCGCCGTCAAGACCGCTTTTGACCCGCAGGGAAGACTCAACCCGGGAGCCGTCGTCGATGCCTTGCCGGCATCCTGACTGTCCTCTTTTATGGATGTTTGTTCGTGCAGTATCTCTCTATTGTCCGTCTGCGGGCACTTTCTCTGGCAACCCTTCTGGCCGCTCCTTTGTGGCTGACGGGTTGCGCCACGGCCCCCGAGCCCCTCACTCCCAAGGCCGGCTATCAGGAATTTACCGACGTCACCTGGCGCCCTGAAACTCATGCCCGGGCGCCGATGCGCGCCAACGAAATGAGCGTTTCGGCCCTTGAAGCATACAAGGCAGGCCTTTGGTCCTTCCACGACACGCACAGCAGCAACTTCTATCTCACGCAGACCGATGACGGAGCGTGGACGGCACACGAGAAGATCGACGCTGCGGCCGAACGCTGCATCAGCTGGGGAACGGGCGCCGACACACTCTTTCGCAAGGGACGCCCCTGTAAAAACGAGGGCGTCGTGCATGCCTCTCCCATGTCCGACGGACGGCTTCTGCTGCAGAACTCGGGCGCCACGCCCTTTAACGTCGCCGTGGAGCTGCGCGCCTTTAATGTCTCGGGCAAACCCATCCGCCACTTTCTGCGTAACGGCAACAATCAGCCCGACTCGCTTGCATGGTTTGTCCGTGAAAGCGATGTGTTCCCCAAGGGATCAACCGCCTATCTGGCCACCTACTGGCTCGGCGACGACGAGATTCTGCGCCCCTCAAAAACGGCCTTTACGGGGGCCGACACGCTTGAAAAGCTGATGCGTCAGTTCTCAGGAAAGATTCCCTATTGCATGAGCTACATCAGCCATCAGGGAGCCACCCGCTACGGCATTCGCTTTACCCCGCGCCGCGGCAAAGCCCTTGAGGGCGGCTTTGAACTTCTTCCCGTCAAGAGCAGCAACATGTTCTGCGAAGCCGAGTCGGGAGCCGTCAGTCGCAAAGGCACCTGGCGCATCACAACGATTCAGGGCACGCGCGTACTCGAACTCATTCCCGAAAGCACTGTCGAGATGAGTGATTTGGGCGTGCAGCCCGTCAATCGACAGGCTGTCGGTGTGGGATTTGCTGAAATCCTGACGGGCAAAACCAAACGCGTCGTCCCCGTGCGCATCATTCGCAACAATCAGCCGCTCACGGACTTTCGACTTAAATTCAACCGCACGGCCGCCGACAGCATCGCTGCTGCACTTGACCATGCAGCGCGCAGCAAAGATGCGCACGACACAAAACTCGGCCTGCGCGCTTCTAAACGCTAAAGACCGACGTCCGCCTCAAAAACAACAGGGAGACCACTATGACGCACATTCTTGACGGCAAGGCGCTTGCTGCCGAAATACGAGCCGAACTCAAAACACGCGTGGATCGCCTTGCCGCACGCGGCCACCGCCCCGGACTGGCAGTGATTTTGGTGGGAGACGATTGCGCCAGCCAGGTGTATGTGCGCAATAAGATCAAGGCCTGCGCGGACACCGGCATCACGTCACTGGAATTTCGCATGCCGGCCGACACGAGCGAAGAAGCGCTCCTGGCGAAAATCGCCGAACTCAACGCAGACCCCGCGGTCGACGGTATTCTTGTGCAGATGCCCGTGCCCCGTCACATTGACGCGCGTAAGGTAATCGACGCTATTGCTCCCGAAAAGGATGTTGACGGCTTTCACGTCTGCAATGCCGGTGCCCTCATGATCGGCAAGCCCGGCTTTCTTCCCTGCACGCCTTACGGCGTGATGAAGCTGCTCGAAAAAGCAGGCTGCTCGATTGAAGGCAAACATGCCGTCATCGTCGGCCGCAGCAACATCGTGGGCAAACCGCAGGCTCTGCTGCTTCTTTCTAAAAACGCCACCGTCACAGTGGCGCACAGCCGCACGGCCGATCTCGGCGCCGTCACCCGCACGGCGGACATTCTCATTGCCGCCGTCGGACGCTCCAAGCTCATTACGGCCGACATGGTCAAGCCCGGTGCCGTTGTCATTGACGTCGGCATGAACCGTGATGAAAACGGGCGCCTGTGCGGCGACGTCGATTTTGCGGCAGTTGCGCCCGTGGCGGGCGCCATCACGCCCGTGCCCGGAGGTGTCGGTCCCATGACGATCGCCATGCTCCTTACAAACACTGTTGAAGCCGTGGAACGGCGCCTTGGCTGATCGATCTTTTAAATTTTTCTGACGCAGGATTTTTGTCGAGTTATGAATCCCCTTCTCCAGCAATCGAAGCTCCTTGACTTTGCCTCCATCCGTCCCGAACACGTCACGCCCGCACTTAGGGAACTTTTGGAAAACGCCCGAAACGCCGTTTCTCTGGCGACGGCCCCCGGGACGCCCGCCACGTGGCTCGATGTGGTTGAACCGCTCGATCAGGCCCTGACGCGCCTTTCTCGCGCATGGGGGGCCGTGGGGCACCTGATGGGCGTCATGGACAGTGAAGAACTCAGAAAAGCGCACGACGAGAACCTCGAACCAATGACGCAGTTCTATCTCGAGCTCTCGCAAAACGAAGCGCTTTTTGCCAAGTACAAGGCGATGGCGGCGGATGCTGGCTTTGCTGACCTCGACGCCGTGCGCCGACGCGTGATCGAGCATGAAATCCGCGATTTCCGACTGTCGGGCGCAGATCTCCCCGAAGCCGAAAAGATGCGTGTGCAGGCGATTGCTCAGGAGCAGGCTCAACTTTGTAACCGCTTCGGACTCAATGTACTTGATGCAACGAACGCCTTTACGCTCGACATCACCGACAAGGCCGAGCTCGACGGGATTCCCGAGGACGTTCTGGGGCTTTACGCGCAGCAGGCCCGCGCCGCCGGTGTCGAAGGCTGGCGCCTGACGCTGCAGATGCCGAGTTATCTGCCCGCCATGCAGTACGCCTCTAATCGCGCGCTGCGTGAAAAGCTCTATCGGGCCTACAGCACCCGCGCGTCCGAATTCGGCCCCGCAGAAAAAGACAATACGCCCGTGATTGCGCGCCTGCTTGAACTGCGCCATGAAGAAGCTCAGCTTCTGGGGTTTCACAACTTTGCCGAGCTCTCGCTTGCTACCAAAATGGCCTCAAGCCCCGCGCAGGTTGACGCTTTCTTGTCCGACATGGCCGCCAAGGCCCGCCCCAAGGCCGAACGCGACTGGCAGGAACTTGTGGCGTTTGCGCGCGAGCACCTTGGCATAGAAGCGCTTGAACCCTGGGATATTGCCTGGGCCTCTGAAAAACTGAAGACCTACGCCTACGCCTTCAGCGAAAATGAGGTGAAGCAGTACTTCACGCTGCCCACCGTGTTTTCCGGGATGTTTGCGCTTGTCGAAAAGCTCTTTGGCATCCGCATCGAGTCCGACACGGCCAGTGTCTGGCACCCCGATGTGCAGTTCTGGAAAATCGTCGACGATAAAGGCACAACGGTTGCCCAGTTCTACACGGACCTTTATGCACGCGCGAGCAAACGGGGAGGTGCCTGGATGGACAACGACAGCACCCGTAAGCGTCTTGCGGACGGCTCGATCCGCACGCCCATCGCCTACCTGGTGTGCAACTTCTCGCACCCGGTGGACGGCAAGCCCGCGCTTTTGACGCACGACGACGTGATCACGCTCTTTCACGAGTTCGGCCACGGCCTGCACCATATGCTCACCCGCGTTGATGTTTCGCAGCTTTCGGGTATCAACGGAGTGGAGTGGGATGCCGTCGAAATGCCCTCGCAGTTCATGGAAAACTGGGTGTGGAATTACGACACCGTGCGCACGCTCACGCACCATGTTGACACGGGCGAAGAGCTCCCCCGCGCACTCTTTGACAAGATGCTTGCCGCCAAGAACTTCCAATCGGGCATGTTCTGCGAACGCCAGATGGAATTTGCCCTCTTTGACATGCGCATTCACGCTGACACCGCGACGAGTCACGCCGACGACTTTGCGTCGGTTTTGGCCGACGTGCGTAAAGAAGTGGCGGTCGTGCCCGTTGCCGACTTCAACCGCTTTGCTCAGAGCTTCTCGCACATTTTTGCGGGCGGCTATGCAGCCGGCTACTACAGCTACAAGTGGGCCGAAGTCCTGTCGGCCGACGCCTTTGCCGCCTTTGAAGAAGAAGGCCTCATGAACCCGACTACCGGCAAACGCTGGGTCGATGAAGTATTGAGCCGCGGCGGCAGCCGCGATGCGCTCGATAACTTCAAGGCCTTCCGCGGCCGTGAACCCTCGGCCGACGCTCTTTTGCGACACAGCGGCATCGCTTAATCCGACGAGCATTGCGTCTTTTGCAGCCCGCAGATCCGTATGGCGTCTGCGGGCTTTTTGTCGTCCTTAATCTTGACAAGTGACCGATCGGTAACTATGCTTTCGGACACGGCTACCGAACGGTTACTTTTCTTGAGTAAAACACATGACACAAAGCACGCGAGAGGCCATCCTTGAAGCAGCCATTGGGCTATTTGCACAACACGGCTATGAAGCAGCTTCCATGCAGGCCATTGCGCAAGCCGTAGGTGTCACCAAGGCAGCTCTCTACAAGCACTTCGCGAGCAAAGCCGCCATTCTCGAGGCACTTGCCGACCGCATGGCGGCGATCGACGCCGAACGTGCCGTCGCGTTCGATCTTCCCGTCCAAAGTAAAAAGGATAGTCCCCGCGCCTACCGTCGCGCTTCGCTCGAAAATCTCGCCCGTTTTGCCGTTGCGCAGTTTGAGTTCTGGACTGCCGATTCCTTCGCCTCCCGCTTTCGCCGCATGCTTGTACTTGAACAGTGGCGCAGCGGCCGCACGCAGGAACTGTGGCGGCAGCACTTTCTGGGGCCCGCCGACTATGTCGCCGACATCTTTGAAAGTTTGGATATTTCTTCAGCGCAATCGGCTGCCACGGCTTACTGGGGCGGAATGTTTCTGGCGTTTTCGCTCTACGACGCCGCCCAAAACGAGGCAGAGCGCCAAAGCGTCCGCCTGCGTCTCGAGGAGCACATCGACGCCATGACTCGGCGCCTCACGAAAGGAAAATGACATGCTGTATCCGAAAAGTTCCCGCTACGACACGCCCGCATTACGCGCCATGATGATGGGACCCAATCCCGTCAAACTGCTCGAGGAACTCATGGCGGGCATTGCACTTGCGCCCGAGGCGCACGTGTGCGACCTCGGCTGTGGGCGCGGCCTCACCTCCGTGTTTCTCGCACGCGAATACGGACTGCGCGTGACCGCCGCCGACTGGTGGAG
>CAMAHM010000073.1 GCA_945834535.1 uncultured Sutterella sp.
GGTCGTGCGAGATTCGAACTCACGACCAACGGATTAAAAGTCCGCTGCTCTACCGGCTGAGCTAACGACCCCCTCTCGAGCGGGTTGCTCAGTTCAACGAGGAACAGCGATCAACCGAGACGCGAATTATGGAGATGCAGCCGAACATTGTCAAGCGTGCTTGCGGCTGTAAAAAAGTGTTCCCCCGGAATGCATAGATAAAATCTTTTTTGATTTTGAAAATATTGTATCAAAGGGAAGGGTAACCTCTATCAAACAAGACCCGCCTAAAGCTACCAATTTGTCCTGGACTCAGGCATGATATCTCCAACGATGCGTGAGATGATTTTTTATTAAGTGCTTCGTTATAGGCTAGGTGGATCATTTGAAGTTTGGTTGTATAAAACATTGATCCACCTAATTCAGGGATAAAATGGAAATGTCCGATGCTATAGATTTTCCCTATTGATCGGATCGAGTTAGGAATCTCACAAAATGGCTGAAAAGAAGAAAACCCAGAACGACACCCGCGTGGTTCGTGTCAACGACGCCGATGAACGCAAAAAGGCGCTCTCGGCTGCACTTGCCTACATCGAAAAGGAATTCGGCAAGGGCTCGATCATGCGCATGAGCGAAGATGCCCGCAGTGAGGATGTCGAAGTCGTCAGCACGGGGTGCCTTGGTCTGGACGTGGCGCTCGGCGTGGGCGGTCTGCCTCGCGGTCGCGTGGTGGAAATCTACGGCCCTGAAAGCTCGGGCAAGACGACGCTCACGCTGCATGTGATTGCCGAAATGCAAAAGTTGGGCGGCACCTGCGCCTTCATCGACGCCGAACATGCCCTTGACGTGTCGTATGCTCAAAAGCTCGGCGTCAAGCTCGACGAGCTGCTCCTGTCGCAGCCCGATACGGGCGAGCAGGCTCTTGAAATTACCGACGCGCTGGTGCGCTCGGGTTCGGTTGATCTGATCGTCATCGACTCGGTGGCGGCCCTGACGCCCAAGAGCGAAATCGAAGGCGATATGGGCGAAGCCCTTCCCGGCCTGCAGGCGCGCCTCATGAGCCAGGCGCTGCGCAAACTTACGGCCTCGATCACCAAGACCAAGACGCTCGTGATCTTCATCAACCAGATCCGTATGAAGATCGGCGTTACCTACGGCAGCCCCGAAGTGACGACGGGCGGCAATGCGCTCAAGTTCTACAGTTCCGTGCGTATCGACATCCGCCGCAAGAACAGCCTCAAGAAGGGCGATGAGGTGTACGGCGCCGAAACGCGTATCAAGGTCGTCAAGAACAAGGTGGCGCCCCCCTTCAAGGAAACGACGGTCGACATGCTCTACGGCGAAGGTATCTCGTACGAAGGCGAACTCATCGACGTTGGTACCGAACTCGATATTCTTGAAAAGTCGGGCTCCTGGTATTCGTTTGACGGCAAGCGCATCGGTCAGGGACGAGAAACCGTGCGCGACTTCCTCAAGCAGAATCCCGATATCGCCCGCGACATCGAAAACAAGATCCGATCCATGAAGGGATTGAAGCCGCGCGCCACGACACTCACTCCGGGGGTGGCGGCGCCGCTCCCCGAGCCCGAGCCGAAGAAGCCGGCCAAAAAGTCGGCGCCCGCTCAGAGCGATGATGTCTTTGATGACGCCGTGATCGAGCCCGATGAAATCTTTGAGTAAGCCTCGAAGCCTCATGGCGCGTGCGGTTGATGCACTCTCAAGACGCGAGTATTCGCGTCTTGAGCTCACGCGCAGACTCATGCGCTCACTTGCCGAGGGAGAAACGTTCGACGACGTTGAAGACGTCGTCGGCACCCTCGAAAAACGGGGGTATCTCTCCGACGAGCGCTACGCGCAGACGCGGGTGCGCGTGCGCAGCGAGCGCTACGGCAACCGGCGTCTGGCGCATGAGTTGCGCATGATGGGCGTCGACGGCGAAATCGTGCGCGAGACGCTTGCCAATGCGCCCGATGAATTTGAGCGCGCGATGAGCGTTTGGCAGAAGCGTTTCGGTGAGCCGCCGCAGGACCGCAGAGAGCGCGACCGCCAGGTGCGGTTTCTGGCCTCCCGCGGTTTTGCTTTTGATATCATTGAACGCTGTCTGCGTGCTGCACATTCTCGGGTGCCTGAAGACGACGAAGACGGTGACTCATTTGCCGTCGACTGACGGCCTGCGGCTTGCGGTCACGCAAAAAAAAGAATCCAACCTAGGATCACAACGAAGAAAGGGCGGGTCGGGATCATTCCCGAGTCGCTTGTTTGTGTTGTCGGATACTGATGCCGAATCGGGAGAGCGGCGCACGACCAACACCGTTTGACAAACCTACGAAACACAATGTCGCAAAACACATCGCATGCTTCCGGCTGGGGGTCCCGCCTGGGCTTTATTCTCGCTTCGGCCGGCGCGGCCGTCGGTTTGGGGGCCATCTGGAAATTCCCCTATATGGCTGGCACCAACGGCGGTTCGGTGTTCATGCTGCCCTATATTTTCTTTACGCTCACCGTGGGGGTGGCGCTGCTGTTGGCAGAATTTGCCATGGGGCGCGCGGGCGGTCGCGGCGCCGTGGGCAGCCTCAACCACGTCTGCGGGCGCCCCTGGGGCGCCTTTGGATTGATCGGCGTGGTAACGGTCTTTCTGATTCTGTCGTTTTATTCGGTTGTAGGCGGCTGGTGCCTGAAGTACACGCTCGACGCCTTTCTCGGCAACGGACTCATTGAGGACGCTTCGCTTCTGGGCAAGCATTTCGGGGCCTTTGTGTCCGATCCGGTGGTCTCGTACCTCTTTTTGCTCTTCTTTTTGCTGCTGACAGGGGGCGTTGTTTTTCGCGGCGTGCAGGGCGGCATTGAGCGCGTAGCAAAGGTGCTGATGCCGCTTTTGTTCCTGCTCATGCTGGTGCTCATCGTGCGCGGCGTCACGCTGCCCGACGGCTGGAAGGGGGTGGAATTTCTCTTTACCCCGCGTTGGAGCGACATGACGGGATCGTCCCTTTTCAATGCCATGGGCTTTTGCTTTTTCTCGCTCTCTTTGGGCGCAGGCACCATGATCACGTACGGCTCCTACCTTTCGCCCAAGGCCGATCTTCCCAATTCCGTGGCCTGGGTGGCGGTGCTTGCCATTTTGTCGGCCGTGCTCGGGGGGTTGATGGTGATGCCGGCCGTCTTTGCCTTCGGTTTGGATCCGACCGCAGGCCCCGGGCTCACCTTCGTGACCATGCCGGCCGTCTTTGCCAAGATGCCGGCAGGGCACTTGTTTGCCGTCTTCTTTTATCTGAGCCTGTCCGTTGCCGCGCTCACGAGCTCGGTGTCGATGCTCGAAGCCTGCACGACGCTTTTGGAGCGTGAATACGGCTTTAATCGCCGCAACGGAATGGCGGTGACGTTGATTGCGGCTGCCTTGGTGGGCTTTTTTGCCAATCTGTCGTTCGGTCCGATGAGCGAAATGAAACTTGCGGGCCGCAATTTCTTCGATTGGCTGGACTTTTTGACGTCTAATGTCGGCATGCCCGTGTCGACTTTCGGCATTGCGGTGGCGGCAGCCTGGGTGGCCTGGCCTGCCATGCGCCGCGAGCTTGAGACGAGCCCTCGGGTCGCGGGGAGCGAATCGCTGGTACGGATGATGCGCATTCTGATCGGTGTCGTGGCTCCGCTCTTTGTGCTCGTTGTGGCTGCCGGCGGACTGTTGGGGTAATTTAAGAGCGTCTCGGCGTTCGGGCGGTGTTACGCTCACTGATAAGAAAAATAAAGGGAAAATCAACCATGAAGATCCATGAATACCAGGCCAAGAGTGTCCTGGCTTCGTTCGGTGTCGGCGTGCTGCGAGGCATGCCGGCGCTGAGTGTGGAGGAGGCCGTTGCGGCCGCTCAGAAGTTGGGAGGCGCATGTTGGGGCGTGAAGGCCCAGATTCATGCCGGCGGTCGCGGCAAAGCGGGCGGGGTCAAGATCGCGCGCAGCGTCGATGAAGTGCGTGCCGCTGCTGAGGAGCTGCTCGGAAAAAACCTTGTCACCAAGCAGACGGGGCCCAAGGGCAAGAAGGTTGAGCGCCTGTATGTTGAAGAGGGCGCCGACATTGTGGCCGAGTTCTACGCGGCCGTGCTCATCGATCGCGAGACGCAAAGCGTGTGTCTGATGGCAAGCAGCATGGGCGGTATGGAAATCGAAGAAGTCGCCGTCGAGCACCCGGAAGCGATTCTCAAGTTGTTCATCGATCCTCTGATCGGCCTGACTGATGAGGCGGCGCTTGCGCTTGCCAAGATGCTCGGTCTTGACGACGGACTCACTGCCCGGGCGGCTGATTTCTTTAAGGGTCTGTACAAGGCTTTCGTCGACTCGGACGCTTCCCTGGTGGAAGTCAATCCCATGGCCGTGCTCAGGAATGCTTCCATCGTGGCTCTTGACGCCAAGATGGTTTTTGACGATAACGCTCTTTATCGTCACCCCGAATATGCGGCCATGCGCGATCTCTCCGAAGAAGAGCCGCTTGAAACGCGAGCGCTCGAAGCGGGGCTTACCTACATCTCTCTGGACGGCAACATCGCTTGCATGGTCAACGGCGCGGGACTGGCGATGGCGACCATGGACACGATCAAACTGTACGGCGCAGAGCCGGCAAACTTTCTCGATGTTGGCGGCGGCGCTTCGGTCGAAAAGGTCACGGCGGCGTTCGAAATCATGCTTTCCAACCCGAACGTCAAGGCGATTCTCGTCAACATCTTCGGCGGCATCATGCGCTGCGATACGATTGCCGAGGGCATCGTGGCGGCCTGCCGCACCGTACGCCTGAATGTTCCCCTTGTTGTGCGCATGCTTGGGACCAATGAGGAACTCGGCCGCAGCATTCTGGCCGACAGCGGTCTGCCGATTATTTCGGCTTCGAGCATGGATGAAGCGGCGCAGAAGGTGGTGGCCTTGAGCCGCGGCGAGTAAGGGGGACAAAAAATGAGCATTCTTGCAAACAAGAATACCCGCATCATTACGCAGGGCATGACCGGTAAGACGGGGGCTTTTCACACGCGCGCCTGCCGCGCCTACGCGAACGCCGAAAACTTCACGGCCGGCGTCAATCCCAAGAAGGCCGGTCAGGAAATGGACGGCATTCCCATCTTCGGCACGGTTCGCGAAGCCAAGGAGGCGACGGGTGCCAACGCGTCGGTCATCTACGTGCCGCCCGCGGGCGCCGCCGCGGCCATCATGGAGGCCGTGGAGGCCGAGCTTGATCTCGTCATTTGCATCACCGAAGGTATTCCCGTGATGGACATGCTGCGCGTCAAGAGCCGCATGCGCGAGATGCACAGCAAGACGCTGCTGCTCGGGCCCAACTGCCCCGGGTTGATCACGCCCGACGAAATCAAGATCGGCATCATGCCCGGTCACATCTGTCGCAAGGGCCGTATCGGTGTTGTCAGCCGCTCGGGCACTCTCACGTACGAAGCCGTCAAGCAGTTGACCGATCTTGGCCTCGGACAGTCGTCGGCCGTGGGTATCGGCGGCGATCCGATCAATGGTCTCAAGCACGTCGACGTGCTCAAGCTCTTTAATGAGGATCCCGACACCGACGCCGTCGTGATGATCGGCGAAATCGGCGGTACCGATGAAGAAACAGCGGCCGAATGGGCTCGCGACAACATGACCAAACCCGTAGTGGGCTTTATCGCGGGCGTCACCGCTCCCGAGGGGCGTCGCATGGGACATGCCGGGGCCATTATTTCGGGTGGCAGGGGTACGGCCAAAAGCAAGATTGAAAAGCTCAATGCCTGCGGCATTCGTACGACGCTCAACCCGAACGAAATCGGCGAGCTTTTAAAGAGCGTCCTCTGACAACGGATTTGTTCGATTTTGTCATTGTTTGTATAGGAAAAAAAATGGAATGGCTTTGGGATCTGTTGGTCAACCTTCACTGGGGCGCCGTCGGGCAGATCATCCTTATCGATATTCTTCTGGGCGGCGACAATGCCGTCGTCATTGCGCTTGCATGCCGCAATCTTCCGCGCGAGCAGCGCAATAAGGGCATTTTCTGGGGTACGGCGGGCGCCATCATTCTGCGCGTTGTCCTCATCACGTTTGCTGTGATGCTTTTGGATCTTCCGTTCCTTAAAGTTGTGGGCGCGGCGCTTCTCATTTGGATCGGCGTCAAGCTCCTTCTGCCCGACGATCATGCCGACGAAGAGCATATTGAAGGCTCCAAAAAGCTTTTGGGTGCCATCAAGACCATCATCGTGGCCGACTTCGTGATGAGTCTGGACAACGTGATCGCCATCGCGGGCGCCGCGCAGCAGGCGCACGACGATCATCAGACGATTCTCGTCATCTTCGGTCTGCTCGTGTCTGTTCCCTTCATCGTCATGGGCTCGCAGGTGGTGTTGCGCCTCATCGATCGATTTCCCATCATCGTTTGGCTTGGGGGCGGTCTTTTGGGGTGGATCGCCGGGTCGATGTTCGTCACCGACAGCGCCGTGCTGAGCGTGTTGCCGACGGCCGAGTCCCTGCACTATCCGGCGGCCGTACTGGGGGCCCTTGCGGTGGTGGCGCTGGGGTGGATTTTCATTAAACGGAGCAAGAAGTCCGTTTAACGCGCGCCTGAGCCGACCAGCAAAAGGCTGCCGCGGCGTCCCTTCGGCAGCCTTTTTTGGTGGAAATTCGTTCGATATCGAACTAAAATATCGCCATGACCCACGCACGCATTGTTCATCTTGCAGGGCGCCTGACGGCGCTTGCCAACCAACGGATTGCCGAGCGACTCGAGCGCGAAGGCCTTGTCGGATTGCTGCCTGCCCACGGCGACCTGTTGGTGCACCTTTTTGCCGAAGACGCTTTGACGGTGAGTGAGCTTGCGCGCCGCACGCACCGCACTAAATCGACGGTGAGCGTGCTCGCAGGCAAACTCGAGCGGCTGGGCTACATCGAGCGCCGTCGACGCGAAGACGATCAGCGGGCGCTTGCGGTGTCCCTGACCGACGCGGGACGCGCTTTGGAGAGCGTCTTTGAGGAGGTCTCTGAGGACCTGGACGCGCGCCTGTCGGCGGCACTGTCCGATGCCCAGCGTCAGCGGCTTGAAGCGCTGCTCGAGAAGACGATGAGTGCGTTTTAACGGGTGTGAAGGTCCTCTGGGGGCCTTTATTTTCGGATAAAAGGTTCGATATCGAACTAATTAAGGAGACTGAAATGAAGAAACTGCATTTGGATGCCGCGGCTCCCCGTCAGGAGCTGCACGACCTGTTGTCCCTCACGGGCGCCGAAGTATCGGTCAATAGGCTTCCCGCGATGGCAGCTGTACCTTTCGTGCATCGCCACCGCCAGAATGAGGAAATCTACGGCGTTTTGGAAGGCAAAGGAGAAATTTTTCTGGACGGCGAAGTGACGCCCATTGAAGCGGG
>CAMAHM010000074.1 GCA_945834535.1 uncultured Sutterella sp.
TGATGAGCGCCCGCCGCCTTCTCTAAACTTGGGGGGCAACGCTTCTTCGCACCGATTGGCGAAGAATGAACCCGACGGCCGAAAGGGACAGAGTGAGCCCTTCCGCGCCCCGTTTGTTAACAAGGACACACCATCATGGCCAAGATTCATCCTTCCAGTCTCGTGGACAAGGCTGCCGAGCTCGCCGACGACGTCGTTGTCGGGCCGTTTTGCATCATCGGGCCCCATGTCAAGGTTGGCGAAGGCACGGTCTTTAAGAGCCATGTGACGGTTGACGGCATCACGACCATCGGCCAACGCAACGTCTTTTACCCGGGCGCAGCCATCGGGTGCGACCCGCAGGACAAGAAGTATGCGGGCGAGCCCACGACTCTGACCATCGGCGACGACAATGTGGTGCGCGAGCACTGCACGTTCTCGACGGGCACCGTGCAGGACGAAGGCCGCACCGTGGTCGGCAGCCGCAACCTCTTTATGGCCAACGTGCATGTGGCGCACGACTGCCGCGTGGGCGACGACATCATCATCGCCAACAACGTGGCGCTTGCCGGGCACGTGCATGTGGAAGACCACGCCATCGTGGGCGGTCAGGCGGGTGTGCACCAGTTCGTGCGCATCGGCACCTACGCCATGGTGGGGGGAGCCTCTGCCGTGCTGCGCGACGTGCCCCCTTATGTGATCTGCCACCTTAATCCCTGCACCCCCGCAGGGCTCAACCTTGTCGGCCTGCGTCGCGCGGGTTTTTCGGCAGAGTTTATGAATGCCGCCAAGGCCTGCTACAAGGCCCTGTACCGCGAGGGGAACCTTGTTGCGGACGCTGCGCGCGAAATGGAGGCCGTCATCGCATCCTTCCCCGAAGGCGAAATTCGCGATCGTCTGCAGCATTTCCGCGACTTTGTGGTCGGCAGTCCCCGCGGCGTGATCCGATGACGGGGGTAGAGCGCAACGACGCAACAGCTCCCGCGCCCGGCGCCGTTTGGCTTGCGGGCGAGGCGAGTGGCGACTTTTTGGCAAGCCTCGTGCTGCCGCAGTTAAAGGAGCGGATGCATGGAGCTTCCCAGGTCGGTGTGGGCGGGCCCAAAATGCGGGCCGCGGGACTTACGCCCTGGGCCGACTCTGAGCGCCTTGCTGTGCGCGGCTACGTGGAGGTGATTAAAAAACTCCCGGGCCTGTTGAGGTTTCGTCGCGAGATCCTTGCGCGCGTTCTGGCCGAACGCCCCCGACTTTTCATCGGCGTGGACGCTCCGGACTTCAATCTGGGGGTGGAAGTGAAGCTTCGCAGTGCCGGCATCAAGACCGTGCACTTTGTCTCGCCCTCCATCTGGGCCTGGCGCGCCGAGCGCATCCACAAAATCCGTCAGGCCGTCGACCACATGCTGCTCATCTTCCCTTTTGAAGAAGCCATCTATCGGCGGGAGGGAATACCTGCGACCTACGTCGGACACCCTTTGGCGGGCATTATTCCGATGCACCCCGATAAGGATGCTGCGCGCAGAATTTTGGGTCTTACTGTTGAGGGCGGTCCCCTTATTGCCGTGCTGCCCGGCAGCCGCGTGGACGAAGTCAGCGGCTGCGCGCCTGTTTTTTTCGAGGCCTGTGAGCGCCTTGTCGAGCGCACGGGGGGCGCCGCGCGGTTTGTGCTTCCGGCAGTAGACGAGACGCGACGCCGTCAGATCGACGCCGTGGCCGCGCACTGGCCGCATTTGGCCGAGCGCCTCACGATCGTTACCGGCAACAGCCATCGGGTGCTTGAGAGCGCCGACGGCGTGATGGTGGCTTCGGGTACGGCAACGCTGGAAGCGGCCCTTTACAAAAAGCCCATGGTGGTGGGCTACACGATGCCCGGGCTCTCGGCGATGCTCATGAAGAAAAAGGGCCTCATCCCTTACGTGAGTCTGCCGAACATTCTGGCGGGCAGGCCTCTGGTGCCCGAGCTTTTGCATTACTTCTGCACGCCCGACGCGCTGGCTGCGACCCTGTTGGACGAAATGCGCCCGACGCGCGTCGCAGAACTCACCGACATTTATGAAGCGATGCACGACTCCCTTCTGCGGCCCACGGCCGATCTGGCGTGCAACGCCATCGAACACGTCTTGGGAGACAGTCTGTGAGCGACAAGATTATTGCCATCGTGCCCGAAGATGCGTCTCCCATGCGCCTTCCCGTGCCCATCACGGGTGAGATGCGCATACGCGACGGGCGCCTCATTGACGGGCGCGGCCGCCCCTTGAGGGACCTTCGCATCAGCGTCACCGATCACTGCAATTTTCGGTGCCGCTACTGCATGCCCAAGGAAAAGTTCGACGCGCACCACCAATTTTTGGCGCATACCGAAATTCTGAGTTTCGAAGAAATTCTGCGGCTCGTGCGCATTTTCGCGCGATTGGGCGTGGAAAAGATTCGCCTGACGGGGGGCGAGCCGCTGCTGCGCAAACACATCGACAAGCTCATTGCCGCCGTCAAGACCGTTAAGAGCGCCGCAGGGCGACCGATGGACGTTGCGATGACGACGAACGGCACGCTCCTTGCGCGCCTTGCACCGCGCCTAAAGGCAGCCGGGCTCGACCGCGTCACGGTGAGTCTTGACGCCCTTGACGAAGAACGCTTTCAGGCGATCAACGACGTAGGGTATCCCGCCGCCAAGGTGCTCGAGAGCATCCGAGCGGCGCAAGAAGCGGGGCTGCCCGTCAAGGTCAACACGGTCGTCAAACGCGGCATGAACGAAGACGATATCCTTCCCATTGCCCAAGCATTTCGCGGCACGGGCGTCATTGTGCGCTACATCGAATACATGGATGCGGGCACGACCAACGGTTGGCGCATGGACGATGTTGTTCCCTCTGCGGACGTGATCGGCATGATCAACGCGCGCTGGCCCTTGGAAGCCCTCGATCCCAACTACACGGGCGAGACCGCGCAGCGCTGGCGCTACAGGGACGGTGCCGGGGAGATCGGCGTCATCAGCTCGGTGACGCAGGCCTTTTGCCGCGACTGCTCGCGTGTGCGCCTTTCGATCGAGGGTTCTCTCGTGCTGTGCCTTTTTGCCGACCGAGGGTACGACCTGCGCACGCTCCTTAGGGGCGGGGCGAGCGACACGGAAATTTCCGAGGCGATCTGTCGCATCTGGAGTCGGCGCGACGATCACTATTCCGAAATCCGCCACGAAGCGACGGCGATTCCGCGCAACCGCGTGCAGATGCAGTACATCGGCGGTTGATGCGCGGTAATACCTCAGACAATGCGCAGTCAATTCTATGGCTTAGAGCCCGTTGGCGTGTTCCGTGCCCGGACTCTGTTATCGTCTATGGCAGTCGCCGATTTTTGGCCCCCTTCGGGACGGCGAAACATTGACATCCCAACTTGACAAGCAAAAACCACCATGACCCAACGCATAGAAACAATCTGCGTGCAGGGCGGTTATACCCCCGGCAACGGCGAGCCGAGACAGATTCCCATCATCCAGAGCACGACCTTTAAGTACGACACGGCCGAGCAGATGGCCGCGCTCTTTAACCTCGAGGCTTCGGGCTACTTCTACACGCGTCTGCAAAATCCCACCAACGACTATGTGGCTGCCAAGATTGCTCAGCTTGAAGGCGGCACGGCGGCCATGCTGACAAGTTCCGGGCAGGCGGCGAGCTTTTTCTCGGTCTTTAACCTCGCGGGCGCGGGAGATCATATCGTCGCCGTTTCCACCATCTACGGCGGCACCTTCAATCTCTTTGCCCATACTTTAAAGCGCATGGGCATCGAAACGACCTTCATTAAGCCCACCGCCACGGACGAGGAAATCGCTTCGGCCTTTCGCCCCAACACAAAGTGCGTGTTTGGCGAAACCATCGCCAACCCGGCACTTATCGTGCTCGATATCGAGCGCTTTGCCAAGGCTGCGCACGCGCACGGGGTGCCCCTCATTGTCGACAACACGTTCGCAACTCCCGTCAACTGCCGTCCTTTTGAGTGGGGTGCGGACATCATTGTGCACTCGACCACCAAGTACATGGACGGTCACGGCGCGGGCGTGGGAGGCTGCATTGTCGACTCGGGTAAGTTCGATTGGCTCGCGCACGCCGACAAGTTCCCGGGCTTGTGCACGCCCGACGAAAGCTACCACGGGCTCGTGTATGCCGAGCGTTTCGGCAAGGAAGGCGCCTACATCACCAAGGCCACGGCGCAACTGATGCGCGACTTCGGGGCCATCCAGTCGCCGCAAAACGCCTACCTTTTGAATCTAGGTCTTGAGAGTCTGCATCTTCGCGTTGAGCGCCACTGCCGCAACGCCCTCGAAGTTGCTCGGTTTCTCGAGCAGCACCCCAATGTGGCCTGGGTGCGTTATCCGGGTCTTGCGTCGGACCCGTACCACGAACTTGCCTGCAAGTACCTTCCCAACGGCACCTGCGGCGTCGTCAGTTTCGGCGTCAGGGGCGGGCGTCCTGCGGCCGAAGCTTTCCAGCGTGCCCTCAAGGTGGCAGCGATCGAAACACATGTGGCCGACGCCAGAACGTGCTGCCTGCATCCCGCAAGCACCACGCACCGGCAGATGAACGACGAAGAACTTAAGGCCTGCGGCATCGCGCCCGAACTCGTGCGCTACTCCTGCGGCATTGAAAACGCCGCCGACCTCATTGCCGATATCGATCAGGCCCTGAACGCCCTCTAAGTCCCGCTCGGCACTACTTTGTGCCGCGGTACAAGGTTCGTCAGACCTTGCCGCCGCGGCTTTTTTGCTTTTATTTCCGTCTTTGCTGCTCCATGCCTATCAAGATTCCCAACAACCTGCCTGCTTATCAGACACTCACCGACGAAAATATCTTCGTGATGAGTGAAGAGAGGGCCGTGGCGCAGGACATCCGTCCGCTGCGCATTCTGCTTTTGAATCTCATGCCCACCAAAATTGTGACGGAAACCCAGTTTTCGCGCCTTTTGGGGAACACCCCTCTGCAGGTTGAACTCGAACTCATGCATACGGCTTCCTACCAGGCGCGGCACACCTCGGAGAGCCACCTAGCAAGCTTTTACAAAACATTTGCCGAAGTGCGCGACAACTACTACGACGGCATGGTGATTACGGGCGCTCCCGTCGAGCTGATGGAATTTGAAGAGGTTGCCTACTGGCAGGAACTCACGCGCATCATGGAGTGGAGCAAAACGCACGTGCACAGCACTTTGCACATCTGCTGGGGCGCGCAGGCAGGGCTTTACTACCACTTTGGGATTCAAAAGCGGCGTCTTCCCGAGAAGATTTCGGGTGTGTTCGAGCACAAGGTCGACCATGTGAGAAGTATTCTTTTTCGTGGTTTTGACGACGTCTTTTTGATGCCGCACTCGCGCAACACGACGGTGGCGCGCGAAGACGTGGAAGCGCGGCGTGAACTTAAGATTCTGGCTTCGTCCCCGCAAGCGGGCCTGGCGTGCGTGTCCACGGCTCGCGGCAAGCAGATTTTTGTGATGGGGCACGCCGAGTACGACCCCCTGACGCTTTTGGCTGAGTACGAGCGCGACGAAAAGGCGGGCCTTCATCCCAAAATTCCCCTCAATTACTTCCCCGACAATGATCCGACGAAGCCGCCGTGCGTGCGTTGGCGCGGCCACGCGCACCTTCTTTTTGCCAACTGGCTCAACTATTTTGTCTATCAGAGCACGCCCTACGAGCTCTGCTCCATTGCCTGCGAACCGCAGCCCGCGCGATTGCCTGAGGACGGTCATGGCACGGATCCCGAGCTCGGCTAAAATCGCTTCACAGATGAAAACGAGGGGCCTTGTGTGCATAGCCCCAATGAAAGGATTGTTATGACGCAACGTCGTTTGTTATTGGCGGCTGCCGCCGCAGTCACGCTTCTTCAGGTCGGTTGCGGGACCGACAAGGAGGCCCTCCGCATCGGCCCTGTGCCTGAGGGACGCAACGGACGGCTCAAGCAGTTCAAGGCTGCTGCCAACTATCAGATCGGCCGCATGGACATCACGTTCGTGAATCTGCAGAACTATTCGGACATGGTCCCTAATGCCAATACACCGGCTCGCGTCAAGGACACGTTGAGAACCCTGCAGCGTTGCCACGACAATCTTGTGGAACTTATGAAGACGGCCGACGAGGTGTATGCCACCGTGGAAGGAGAGGCGGTGCGCAAAGCCTTTTTTGATTATTTGTCGACGATCCGCGAAGTGACCGATCGCCCCATGGGCGAAATCACCGAAGAGCGCATCAATATGATGGTGATCAAGGCGGGCTATCTTGAAGAGGTAGTTGACTGACAGCTTTCGTTAAGAAAAGATTGCAACCCGTTCGGGATAGACTCGGACGGGTTGCGTGTTATTGAGCAGGCTGTTAAGGGCGCATTTCTCGCATGGTGGCAAAGGCCGCGCTCATGTCCTTCTGCACCAGACGGCTCTTTAGTGCAAAAAGTTTGCGGTAAAGCGCCGTGTTGGCTGCGTCGGGCGTGTACTCGGCGTCGCGCACAATGGTTTTTTCAAGCCACGGTCGCACGTCTTCAATGTCTCCCGCGGCCAGCGCCGCAAACACACAGTTTGTGACGACGGCTCCGCCCGCGTTGCGGTAGCGCACGACCTGCGAGCCGAGCATGTCGGCTTTGATCTGGTTCCAGAGCGAATTGCGGCTGCCGCCTTCGGTGACGGTGATGCGCGTCAGGTCTACCCCTGCGGCACGGTACGTGTCGGTGATTTCCATATAGTCGTAACCGATGGCCTCCAATACGGCACGCCACATGACGAACTGATCGTCGTCAAGCGTCATATTGACGAACGCGCCGCTGGCGCCCTGATTGGCTCCCGTGCCACCCGTAAGATACGGCAAAAAGAGCACACCGCGACAGCCCGCGGGCACCTCCTGCGCGCCTTCGGTAAGAGGCCCGTAGTAGTCGGGGTTGTCGGCCTGCTGACAGACATTGTCCTTGAACCAGCGCAGCGACAGGCCGCCGGTGCGGATAAAGCCCCAGTAGAAGTAGCTGTTTTCAAGCGTGCCGCTGTTAAAGATCAGCCCCGAGCCCTTTCTTGAAAGTTCGGGCACGATGCCTTTTGTGGAGACGCAGAACATGGCGCAGGTACCCGCTACGTCGACCCCCTGATTGGCCTCGAAAATACCGGATCCCAGCATCGACTGCATGGTGTCGCCCGCACCGGCACACACAGGGGTTCCGGAGGGAAAGCCCGTTCGTTCGGCCATGGCGTCTGATAAGCCCCCCACAATGTCCCAGGGTTTCAAAATACGGGGCATGTAGGCTTTGTCGATTCCGAGGATGGCAAGCTGTTCATCGGACCATT
>CAMAHM010000075.1 GCA_945834535.1 uncultured Sutterella sp.
AGCCCTTCGCCCTTGCCGGCGGCTGCGCCATAAGCCGATTCCAGCGCCCAAAGCGTTTTATTCTGCGCGGCAACAATGAAGCGCTCTTTGAGCCAAACGACTCCTGCGACCGCGTCAAGCGTCTGTCCGTTCACGGTGTCGACCGCAGCCCGTGCCGTGACGCGGTGCATCGTGCGGTCCGTGAAGGCCGCTTCGTGTTGGTCGGTCACCCACCCGAAACGCTCCTTCTCGGGATCCCAGGCAAAGGCGCGCGGGAGAGCATTGTTTTCAAAGGGCATCGGGACCGACTGCCGCTCAATGGGGCGCACCGTCGGAGCGGTCGGCGACACGGGCCCCGCTTGGGGTGAGTCGCCGGACTCTTCATTGCACGGCTGCGCCGCAAAAGGCCGCACAAAAAGTGTCGGCGGCTGCCTGAGCCTTTGCCAGAACGAGGCCGACCAGCGCTGCGGAACCGACGAGAGTGTCCAGTGCTCGGGAATACCGACGCCCGCAAACGGAGGCGGTCCGTTGACAACAAGCGCCGTGCCGGCATTCATAAGAAGCACGACGGCAGCGACCCCCGCCGCCACGCGGCCCGGTCGTGAAACGCAAGCTTCCTGCCTTCGGGCGTTCTCGCCCGAAAATATCCATGCCGCTGCCAGCCACAGCAGCACCGCGACAAAAACAAAGGCGCTCCAGGCGTAGCCGTGCAGTCCCAAAACCGTCGATCCAAAGCCCTGAGCCACGTCACCCGTTCCCTGACTCACAAGGTGGCGTGCGCACAACCAAAGTCCCACCAGTGCCTGCAGCAAAAGCAGCCCCGCAAGGCGTGCCGACAAGCCCTCGACGGCCGCAAAGACAAGCGACGCGCAGACAAAGGCTGCCGCCAGACGCTCGGCGCCCGTGAGCGTACAGGGCACTTCGCCCGCAAACCACATCAGGCCCGTCGTTGCCGCGAAAAACTCCGTCGCAATCAGGGCGGCAGCAAGCACTGCCGCCGACACTTGAACCGGGGAAAAAATGCGCATGTTCGGCCTCCCTATCAGTAGCTCACGGCCGGAAGCAGTCCGAAGTAGCCGACAAGAAAGGCAAACAGCACAAGCAGCAAGGTTCCTGCCGCAAGCAGCCCCATGGCCGCCCTGCGGCGCCCGGCCGCAAGCGCTGCGATCGAAGCGGCGGCCAAAAAATAAAGAAGGCTCTCCACAGTGTTCTCCTTTGTCTGTGGCTTCGAGTCTAGCCGCAAGGCCCGGGGCGTTCGCAATATAGGAAAAGTCCCGAGCGGATACTTAACGCTCTTTTTTCCTACCATCCGCGGCAGGAGTCCACGGACCGCTCAGGCGACGTCCGCGGATCGGCCTTTTGTCAGAAACAAGACGGAGTCAATATGGAATTCGTTGAACTCTTGATGCTCACCGCCGCGGTGGTCATCATTATTTTGAAGCCCGAAAAGGAAAAGTGGGCCTGGTGGCTCACCGTTGCCGGGTGGTTTGTGGTTGTCTTTATGTATGTCGGTCACGTTTCGACGTCGATTCTCGGCATGCTGAACCTGTGAGGTGCCCGACATGACCAACTATTCGCTTCCCATTAACGACGGCGACATCAAGCGCGCCAAGACCTTCTACGACCTCGTCTGCTGGGGCGGTCTTCTCATCGTTCTTCTTCCCGTCGGCATCGCCAACATCATTCTCGGCTACCTGCTCGGCGACTCGCCCTGCACGCTGTGCTGGGCCCAGCGTCAGGAAATGGCCTACATCGGCGTCATCGCCCTCATGATGGTGCGCTACGGCTTTAAGCCCAAGTATCTGGGCATGATGCTCGTCATGGCCGCCTCGGGGCTGTACATGTCATTCCGTCACCTCGGCAACCACGCCGCCCGCGACGTCGGTCAGGGCTTTGGCCTGGATGTCTTCGGCATCCACACCCAGATGTGGGCCGAGATCGTCTTCTGGTGCGTCGTGATGCTCTTTGGTCTGGCGGTGTTCCTGGCTCCCCGCTTTGACGCGCTTATCGCCGAAATGAAGGGCAAGTCCTTCCGTCCGCTCACGCCCTTCTACAAGATCGCCTTCTGGACCGTGGCCGCCATCATCGGCTCGAACACCTTCCAGGCGCTGTGGTCGACGGGCCTGCCCCCCAACTGGGGTCAGGGCGATCCGGTGCGCTTCTCCTTTAATCCGAAGTACGTCGTCTGGTCCGACGCGAGCTGGCACGGCATGTGGGACGGCATCAACTTCCTCGGTAAGCGCGACGTCAAGGATCCGGACTTTGCCTACAAGCCCAATGCCGCCAAGCTCGGCATCACTTTTAAGCATGACGCGGCCGACGCCCCCGTTGCCCTCAACGGCATGCTCACCGTGACGGCTTCGCGCCCCATTCAGGGCATCAGCCAGCCCGTGAACATGATCACCTCCGTGCGCGGCGACTACTACGCGGCCAGCAAGTACGACTTCTGGAAGCTTGACAGCAACCTCAAGCCCGTCGAACACGCCCAGATCGACCCCTGGTACAGCGCCAACGTGCTCGACATCGTCGGCATCACGCCCTTTAAGGACGACGCATTCGTTCTCATGGGGATGAACAAGTCCATCGTTCGCGCCCGCTGGAACCCCAAGGCCGATGAAGTCAAGGGCTGGGCCAACTTTACGGCCGGCGCCGGCACCGTGGAACACGTCGGCGGTCTCGGTCGCGGCCGCATCGACACCGAACGCGCCAAGTTCAGCTACGTGCACTCGTCGACGACCGACGGCAAGTACGTGTACCTGGCCACGGTGCCCGACAACAAGAATAAGAAGAAGTTCGTGATCTCCAAGGCCCTCATGGCCGACTGGACGCTCTCGGCTGAATTCCAGCCCGCTGCCGCCCTCAAGGACAAGCGCAGCCTCGGCGAACTCTACGTGACGGGCCTCGTCTATGAGGACGGCAAGCTCTACGCCGTCTCCAAGAACCACAACGTGCTCGTCGTGATCGACATCGCCAAGGAAGCCGTCGTCCAAGCCTGGGGCCTGCCCGCCGACCTGACCGACATCCGCGGCCTCGTCAAGAAGGGCAACACCTTTGAAATCGTCGACCACAACAAGGTCGTGACGCTCTCGATGCCTTAATTCGACATCGCTCGTCCCGCCTCGGCGCGGGACGACACGACAGATTTGTCATCTCAATCCCGCGCTGCCCGACGCTCAGGCGTTCAGGCAGTGCGGTTTTTTGTTGCGTCCCTGCGTGAGAATGCTCGAGCTATTCGACTCAGAGCAAATCTGCGCGTTTGGCGGCCGGTCGCCGACACCGACTCAGACCTCCGTTTTCAGGCGCTCGGCTTGTGCTGTGAGATTTTTCAACTCGGAGCGGAATAATTGTTCAGCCTCGGATACCGGCAAAACGTCAGGCTGATCGACCTTCAAAAGGAAAGTCATATACATCGGCAGCGTCAGGATGTTTCCAGAGCGCCCAATCTGATAATCGCCCAGCTTGATGGCCTGTTCGACGTGATATTTTTCGGGGTGTCTGAGAATGGTTGTCGTACTTCTCGTTTTGCCCTGCGAAGCCTTCGCCTCAACAAGCGCAGTGCGGCCTTTCCATTTGATCACAAAGTCCACTTCCAACCGATTCTGCTGCTTTTCGAAGAAATACAGCCTTCTGCCTGTTTTGGCAAGCATCCCGGCCACCAGATTTTCGAAAATCGGTCCCTTGTAGCCGAACAGCTGTCCGCTCAAAATATCAAACTGCGTGCCTTCTCCGAGCATCGCTGCAAAAAGGCCGGGATCGGAAAGATACACACGGAAGTTGGACAAGTCCGCATTGCCCGAGAGCGGCAGCTCAGGCAACACGAGATTGAAGCAACGCTCAATCACGCCAGCGTCCTGCATCCATTGCAAAATGCCGACAAATTCGGAAGACCTGCCGCCTTTTCGAACCTGCGCATACTGAAATTTCGGGTTGGTCTTGGCCAATTGAGCCGGGATGGAGTTAAAACAGTCTCGAATGCACTTTTCATCCCGCGCCGGCGCATATTTGCACACATCGTCCGTATACGAAGCAAGGATGCTTTTCTGTGCGCCGAGAACCGATGCCATGTTTCGCGTCTTGAAAAAGATCTCAACGACTTCCGGCATCCCCCCAACGACCGCGTACTGCGTCAGAAGCTCCCTCAGCCGTCCGTGAAGCGCCGCCGGAACCTGCTCCTCTTTTGCCTGACAGTGTTTCAGAATCCCGATCAAATTCTCGTCGATGCCTGCCGCCCACAGGAACTCCTCAAAGTCCAAAGGATACATCTGCTCAATGTCTTCGTAGCCCACCGGAACAGATTGCGGTTTTTTCCCATAACCGGCGACGCCAAGCAAAGACCCCGTGGCAATGACATCGAATCTTCCGTCCAGCTTGAAAAACTTCAGCGCCGTCCGCGCCTCGGGACACTCCTGAATTTCATCCAGGACAATGACTGTTTTGCCCGGTTCAAACGCCGCGCCCACTCCGGCGGCCGACATCATCATGATCAGATGATCGACGTCGAGCGACCCCGCAAAAATCTTCTGATACTCGGGATCCTGAAAAAAATTGATGTAGACCGTGTTTGCATACTGCTCACGAGCGAACTTCAACACTGAAAAAGTCTTTCCACACTGCCGGCAACCCTTGAGCACCAAAGGCTTGCGTTCCGGCGTCTGTTTCCAGCGAAGAAGCACATCTTCAATTTTTCTTTTCAGCATGAGATTTTCCTTAGATTTTCGTAGGCTTTAAGCAGAGCCTTGCATTTTTAAGCTGCCTTTTTCGTTCTTCCAATACACTTTTTTGCGTTCTTTTCGATGTATTTTTGCACTTTTTCTTAAAGTTTTTCTCGGCATTCTCACACTTTTTTGCACTCGTCCTCTGTCAGACCGCCCAAAAAAAGACGAAGCACCGAAATGGATGCTCCGCCTGTCTGAAAGAGAAAACGCGATCCTGCGCAACGGGCTCTGCCCGGCACTGCGGGCGCCGGCAACTAAAGCATATAGCCGAGCACCATGATGCCGATCATCATAAAAGAGAGCGCGAGCTTGATTGCCGTGCCCGCGAGCATGCCGATCCACGTGGCCCAGCCCACGTTGGTCGCCACCCGCAGGTCGCGCTTGGCGATGTATTCGCCGATGAAGGCCCCGACAAGAGGCATGAAGAGAATCCCCCAGATGCCCATGAAGATGCCGGCGATCGTGCCGATCAGGCTCCCGGCAAGACCGTACCGACTTGCGCCCGCCTTTTTGGCTCCCATAGTCTGCGCCACCCAGTCGACGACCAGACCGATCACGGTGAGCACCGCCAGAAAAACAAGGCTCACCCAACCGATGTGTTCATAGTCGCCCACCCAGGCGATGATCCAGGCGCCCGCAAAGATCATGGGAATGCCCGGCAGCGCAGGAATGACGGTGCCCGCCAGTCCCACAAGAATGAAGGCGATCGCACTCGTCCAACCGGCGATGGCGATCCAATCGACGCCCGAGAGCGTTGTCTGAAGTGTTTCAAGCATATTGAGATCCCGGAATCGGTTACTCGCGCATTTCAGGAGGCAGTTCCGCGTCGTTGGCCATAGGTTCGAAGCGGGTGTATTCGCCGGCAAAGCGCAGGTTGACGATCCCCGTGGGACCGTTACGCTGCTTGCCGATGATGACTTCGGCAAGGTGCGGGTCACCCGTTTCCTTGTTGTAGACCCAATCGCGGTAGATGAACATGATCACGTCGGCGTCCTGTTCGATGGCGCCCGATTCGCGCAGGTCGCTCATCATGGGGCGCTTGTTGGGACGCGCGTCAACGCCGCGGTTGAGCTGCGAGAGTGCAATCACGGGACACTTGAGTTCCTTGGCAAGACTCTTTAAGCCGCGTGAGATTTCCGACAGTTCCGTCGAGCGGTTTTCCGACTGTTTGCCGCCCGATCCGGGCATGAGCTGAATGTAGTCGACCACGATGAGCGCCAGAGGTCCTGTTTTGCGCGTGAGGCGTCGAGCGCGGCTACGGAGTTCATTGATCGTCAAAGGGCTCGTATCGTCGATATAAAGGGGCGAAGAAGCGGCCTGACGGGCGGCGTTGGAAAAACGCGACCAGTCGCTTTCGTCAAGCCTTGCGCGGCGCATCTTCTGCGCGTCGATCGAGCCCACGGAGCTGATGATGCGCTTGGCGAGCTGCACCGAACTCATTTCCATCGAGAAGATCGCCACGGGCATTTTCAAACGCAGCCCCGCGTTTTCGGCAATGTTCACGGCAAGCGTCGTCTTACCCATCGAAGGACGCCCGGCCACAATGATGAGGTCCCCCTTCTGCAGGCCGGCCGTCATGCGGTCCAGTTCGCGGTAGCCCGTCGGCAGCCCCGTGACGTCGTCAACGGACGCCATGGCCTGCAGCTGCTGCAGTTCCTTGGTCACTTCGGTCGTGAGCACATTAAGTGCCTGAAAGCCCGAGCGCCCCTTGTTGGTCATGTCGTCAATTTCCATGACCTTGCGCTGAGCCTCATCGAGGATGGCCGCCACGTCGGAGCCCTCAGGCGAGAGAGCGGAAGTGGCGATCTCTTCACCGGTGGTGATGAGGCGGCGCAGAATCGAGCGGTCGCGCACGATTTCGGCGTAGCGACGGATGTTGGCCGCCGAGGGCGTTGCCGAAAGAAGGCTGTTCAGATAGCTCATGCCGCCCACGTCGCGGCCCGAAGCTTCAAGCTCGGTGGCAACCGTGAGCATGTCGGCAGGGCGTCCTGCCGAACACATCTCCTGAATCTTTTCGTAGATGATGCGGTGCGCCAGATGATAAAAATCATCGGGCTGCAAAATGTCGGCCACAAGGTCGAAGGCATTGTTGTCCATCATCAGGCCGCCAAGGACGGCGCGCTCGCTTTCGAGCGACTGAGGAGGACGGCGCAGCGCCGCTACTTCGGGATCCGTGGTCTCCAAGGGGGCGGCAAGAGAGTCGAAAGATTCGTCGAGCATAAAAAAGCAGCCGCACAAGCGGCACTCAAAAAACTATTGCGGTCGTTGATGATACCCGATTTGAGCAGTCGGCTCGCGGCGCAACAGGGCGCAGAGGCGCGGCCTGATGGAAAAATAAAGCCGGGAAGTCTGAAAGGTATAGAAGACGGCTCAAAGTCCTTGACGGCACTGTCAAAGGCAATCGACGCGCAGGCCATGCTTGCGCCGTCGCGTCTGATGCCTCTTGCGGTCACGGGCGATTTTGCCTGCCGTTAAGAGGCCGAAATCCTGATTGAATCCATCCGCTTTCTGAGACCGGAAAATCAAAACTGCCGCGCCCCAAGTCGGGACACGGCAGCTCTTCCATCAACTCGTCG
>CAMAHM010000076.1 GCA_945834535.1 uncultured Sutterella sp.
GTCTTACCCTGCTTCCAAAGCCCCTGCAGGTCGCCCGTGAGCGACTTTGCCGGAACCCAGACTTCGGCGCTTGCCTTGACCCAGGTGTTGTCTGCGATCACTTTGGGAGCAGCCTTTTTATCGACGGCCAGCGTATCCTCTTCTTCAAAAGTGGCGTACTCGATGCGCACGCCGGCCTCGGAAAAGAGCTGCGACGGGAAATCTGCAAGCGTCCATCCTTCAATGCGCACAAGCGCCTTGTCGCCGTGCTTGCGCACCACCTTCACGGGAACGGCGGCGGCCACTTTGCCGAGGACACCCTTGAGGGCCGTGCGCTGTGCGACCACGGTCTGCTTGGTGTACTGCACGGGAGCGGCCTGCACTGAAGCGCAGACAAGCGCGCATACACCGGCGGCGATCGCGGGCACAAACGGTTTGATGAGCATGAATTCCTCCTTGTGCGAAGGTCGGCTCCGCATTGCTCTGCACAAGCCGACCTCGTTCAAACGATTGCTGTTCTTATCCTGACTCTACCACTCCTGTCGCATGAAAAAACCTTTCCCTCGGGCAAGTTTCGATCAGTATCGATGACGGGCATCAAGGTATTACGCCGCATGCTGTCTGCAGACGCAAAACGACCGCAGAGAATGCAAGATTCTTCTGCGGTCGTTTTGCGATCGGTCCCGAATTCCCCTCAAAAGGGGAATCGGGCCGGGAATGTCAACCAAAATTACTTGGTTTCGTCGCCTTCGCGCTTGGCAAAGAGCTCTTCAGCGGCGCGGCGGGTAGCCGACATGGTCTGAACCTCGTCGACTTCCGATTCGTCGCCGAACACGTCTTCTTCGCGCATCTTGGCAAGTTCAGCCTGCGCTTCGGAGCTTTCAAAGAGCTCTTCGGCGGCCTTGCGGGCTTCGGACGGTTCGTCCTGAGCGGCAAGACGCTGTTCGGCGAGGTCCTTGGCATTGCGCGCCTTGTGGTACGCCAGGCCCGAACCGGCCGGAATCAGACGGCCGACGATGACGTTTTCCTTCAGGCCGCGCAGCTCGTCGCGCTTGCCCATAATGGCAGCCTCGGTAAGAACGCGGGTCGTTTCCTGGAAGGAAGCCGCCGAGATGAACGAGTCGGTCGACAGCGAAGCCTTCGTAATGCCGAGCAGCACGTTGTTGTACTTGGCCGGCGTCTTGCCTTCTGCGATCACGCGATCGTTCTCGTCGAGCATTTCGCTGCGTTCGACCTGTTCGCCCGGGATGAAGTTCGTATCACCGGCGTCGGTAATCTGCACGCGGCGCAGCATCTGACGAACAATCACTTCGATGTGCTTGTCGTTGATCTTCACGCCCTGCAGACGGTACACGTCCTGCACTTCGTCGACAATGTAGCGAGCCAGCTCTTCGATGCCGAGCAGACGCAAAATCGCGTGCGGATCGGCCGGACCTTCCACGATTTCTTCACCGCGCTGGACAACCTGACCGTCGTGCACGAGGATCTGCTTGTCCTTGCTGATGAGGAATTCATGTTCCACACCGTCGTTGTCGGTGATGATCAGGCGCTGCTTGCCCTTGGTTTCCTTACCGAAGGTCACGGTACCCGTTTCTTCGGCGAGCATGCCGGCATCCTTCGGGCTGCGGGCTTCAAAGAGCTCGGCCACGCGCGGCAGACCGCCGGTAATGTCTCGAGTCTTCTGGCTTTCGAGCGGGATACGGGCGAGCACTTCACCCTGATGGATCGGCTGACCGTCGCGCACCACGATGATGGCGCCCACGGGCAACTGGATCTGCACCGAGTGATCGGTTCCCGGAATCTTGACCTCCTGACCGTTTTCATCGATGAGGCGAACGAGCGGACGCATGACGTTGGCGGCGGTCGTCTTGGAACCCTTGCCGGACTTGGCGGACGAAGTCGTACGCTTGGGATCGATCACCACCATCGAGCTCAGGCCGGTCACTTCGTCGACCTGATTCATCACGGTCACGTTGTCGACCACGTTCTCGAACTTCACCGAACCGGCGTATTCCGAGATGATCGGCAGGGTCATCGGGTCGAACACCGCGAGCTGCTGACCGGCCTTGACGACTTCGTCAGGACGGATGCGCAGCGTGGCGCCGTACGGCACCTTATGGCGTTCGCGTTCGCGACCGCTTTCGGCGTCGTTGATGATCAATTCACCCGAACGCGAAATCACGATGAGTTCCTTGTTGCCGTTCTGCACGTAGCGCATCGAGGCAGAGAAGCTCACCACGCCGGCGTTCTTGGCTTCCACCGAACTCGCCACAGCCGCACGGGACGCCGCACCACCGATGTGGAACGTACGCATCGTCAGCTGGGTACCCGGTTCACCGATGGACTGAGCAGCGATCACGCCGACGGCTTCACCGGCGTTGACGAGCGAGCCGCGACCAAGGTCACGGCCGTAGCACTTGGCGCACAGACCGTAACGGGTTTCACAGGTCAGGGGCGTGCGCACCTTGACAGCGTCAATGCCTTCGGCGTCGATCTTGTCGCAGATGTCTTCGTCGATGAGGACACCAGCTTCCACAATGACCTGCTTGCTGTTGTCGAGCACAGCTTCAGCGGTCACGCGGCCGAGGATGCGGTCGCGCAGAGCCTGGATGACTTCACCGCCCTCGACGAGAGCGCGCATGAGCACACCGTTCGTGGTGCCGCAGTCATCTTCGACCACCACCAGATCCTGCGTCACGTCAACGAGACGACGGGTGAGGTAACCGGAGTTGGCGGTCTTCAGAGCCGTATCCGCGAGGCCCTTACGAGCACCGTGGGTCGACACGAAGTACTGCAGAACGTTCAGACCTTCACGGAAGTTCGAGGTAATCGGGGTCTCAATAATCGAGCCGTCGGGCTTGGCCATCAGACCGCGCATACCGGCAACCTGACGAATCTGCGCTGCCGAACCACGAGCACCCGAGTCGGCCATCATGTAGATCGAGTTGAACGATTCCTGACGAACGTTTTGGCCGTGGCGGTCCACCACCGGTTCGCTCGACAGTTCGGTCATCATGACCTTACCGACTTCATCGGCCGTACGGCCCCAGATGTCGATCACCTTGTTGTAGCGTTCGCCCTTGGTGACGAGACCCGAGGTGTACTGGTCTTCAATCGCCTTAACTTCGTTTTCAGCCGCAGCGACGAGTTCCATCTTCTTCTTGGGAACCGACATGTCGCCGATGCAGATCGAAATACCGGCGCGCGTAGCGAGACGATAGCCGTTGTCCTTGAGACGGTCGGCAAAGAGCACGGTCGCACGCAGTCCGCACTGGCGGAAGCAGCGGTTGATCAGCTTGGCGATTTCCTTCTTCTTCAAGGTGCGGTTCAGTTCCGCAAAGCTCATGCCGTGCGGCAGGATAGACGACAGCAGAGCTCGTCCCGCGGTCGTTTCGTAGCGAACGACGCGTTCGGTTTCTTCGCCCGTTTCCTTATTGACGTCGTATTCCTTGATACGCACCGTGCAGCGGGTCTGCAGAGCGATGGAGCCGGCGTCAAGAGCACGCTGCACTTCGTCGATGTCGGCAAAGAACATGCCTTCGCCGGGCGCGTTGATGCGCTCGCGGGTGGCGTAGTAGAGGCCCAGCACCATATCCTGCGACGGAACGATCGAGGGATCGCCGTTGGCGGGGAAGAGCACGTTGTTCGAGCTCATCATCAGGCAACGGGCTTCGAGCTGGGCTTCAAGCGACAGCGGCACGTGGACGGCCATCTGGTCACCGTCGAAGTCGGCGTTGAAGGCCGCACACACGAGCGGATGCAGCTGAATGGCCTTACCTTCGATCAGCTTGGGTTCGAACGCCTGAATACCAAGGCGGTGCAGCGTCGGAGCACGGTTGAGCATCACCGGGTGTTCGTAGATCACCTCTTCGAGGATGTCCCACACCACGGGTTCCTGGTTGTCCACCATCTTCTTGGCGCTCTTGATCGTGCCCGCAAGGCCGCGCTGCTCAAGCTTATTGAAGATAAAGGGCTTGAACAGTTCGAGAGCCATCAGCTTGGGCAGACCGCACTGGTGCAGACGCAGTTCGGGGCCCACGGTAATCACCGAACGGCCCGAGTAGTCCACGCGCTTACCGAGCAGGTTCTGACGGAAGCGGCCGGACTTGCCCTTAATCATGTCAGCCAAGCTCTTCAGGGGACGCTTGGAGGGGCCGGTCATGGCCTTGCCGCGGCGACCGTTGTCGAGCAGGCTGTCGACGGCTTCCTGCAGCATGCGCTTTTCGTTGCGCACGATGATTTCGGGAGCCTTGAGTTCCAGAAGGCGCTTGAGACGGTTGTTGCGGTTGATGACGCGACGGTACAGGTCATTCAAATCGCTCGTCGCGAAACGACCGCCGTCAAGCGGCACCAGAGGACGCAGTTCGGGCGGCAGCACCGGCAGCACTTCCAGAATCATCCATTCGGGCTTGATGCCGGAGCGCTGGAAGCCTTCGAGCACCTTCAGGCGCTTGGCGAACTTCTTGATCTTGGCTTCCGAGGTCGTCTGGTTGAGCTCTTCGCGCAGCATGCTCACTTCAGCATCGATGTCGATGTTGTGCAGCAGGGCGCGAATGGCTTCAGCGCCCATCAGAGCCTTGAAGTCATCGCCGAATTCTTCGGTGTTGTTGATGAACTCTTCTTCCGTGAGAAGTTGGCCGCGCTTCAAGGGGGTCAGACCGGGGTCGACCACGCAGTAGGCCTCGAAGTACAGCACGCGTTCGATGTCGCGCAGCGGAATGTCGAGCACCATGCCCATGCGGCTCGGCAGGCTCTTGAGGAACCAGATGTGCGCCACGGGGCTGGCGAGCTCAATGTGGCCCATGCGTTCACGACGCACCTTGGCGAGCGTCACTTCGACGCCGCACTTTTCACAGACGACGCCGCGGTGCTTGAGACGCTTGTACTTGCCGCAAAGGCACTCGTAGTCCTTGGTCGGGCCAAAGATCTTGGCGCAGAACAGGCCGTCGCGCTCGGGCTTGAACGTACGATAGTTGATCGTTTCAGGCTTCTTGACTTCGCCGAAAGACCACGAGCGGATCTTTTCGGGCGAAGCAATGCCGATCTTAATCGCATCGAAGTGTTCGTCAGTCATGGACTGCCGGAACATGTCACGAAGCATATTCATGAGTATTTATTCCTTCGAGATTTCGTCATTCTTGACGAGGTCGATGTCAATACCGAGCGAGCGGATTTCCTTGACGAGCACGTTGAACGATTCGGGCATGCCGGCATCGATCTGGTGTTCGCCGCCCACGATGTTTTCGTACACCTTCGTACGGCCGTTGACGTCGTCGGACTTCACCGTCAGCATTTCCTGCAGCACGTAGCTCGCGCCGTAGGCTTCCAGGGCCCAGACTTCCATTTCACCGAAACGCTGGCCGCCGAACTGAGCCTTACCGCCCAGAGGCTGCTGCGTGACGAGGCTGTACGGACCGGTCGAGCGGGCGTGCATCTTGTCGTCGACAAGGTGGTGCAGCTTCAGGAAGTGCATGAAGCCCACGGTCACGGGACGGTCAAAGGCGTCACCCGTGCGGCCGTCGTAGAGCGTCGCCTGCGTCTTGGCGGGCGTGAGCTGCAGCTTGGCGGCGAGCTCATCGGGGAAGGCCAGATCGAGCATCATGCGGATCTGTTCTTCGGTCGCACCGTCAAAGACGGGGGTCGCAAACGGCACGCCGTTGGCGAGGTTGTGCGCCAAAGCCATCAGTTCTTCGTCGGTGAGGCTGTCCAAATCTTCCTTCTTGCCGGTGCGGTTGTAAACCTCGTTGAGGAACGCACGCATCTGCTTGGCCTGTTCGGTCTTGAGCATTTCGGCAATGCGCCAGCCCAGGCCCTTGGCGGCCCAGCCCAGATGCACTTCAAGAATCTGACCGATGTTCATACGGCTCGGCACGCCGAGCGGGTTCAGGCAGATGTCGGCGGGACGACCGTCGGCCATGTAGGGCATGTCTTCGATCGGGCAGATCTTGGAGACCACACCCTTGTTACCGTGACGACCGGACATCTTGTCGCCGGGCTGCAGACGGCGCTTCTCGGCGATGAACACCTTGACCATCTTGAGCACGCCCGGGGGCAGCTCGTCGCCGCGGTTGAGCTTGTCGCTCTTGCGGGCGTAGAGGCGCTTGTTCTCTTCGCGCTTGTCGTCGACAACCTTGCGCGCAAGATCCACGAGCTTCTGATCGGCTTCATCCTGCATGCGGATTTCGAGCAGATCGTACCCTTCGATGGCTTCGAGCACTTCGGCCGTAAGCACGGTGCCGGCAGCAAGACCGTCCGGGCCGCCCGAGGCCACACGGCCTTCGAGCTGACGGCGCAGACGGGCGAACACGTCGGTTTCCACAATGCGCAGCGCGTTCTTGAGGTCGCGCTCGTAGCGGCTCAGCTGCTCGTCGATGATCGAACGGGCGCGCTTGTCCTTTTCCACGCCTTCGCGGGTGAAGACCTGCACGTCGATCACGGTACCGGCCATGCCCGAGGGCACGCGCAGGCTGGTGTCCTTCACGTCGGAAGCCTTTTCACCGAAGATCACGCGCAGCAGCTTTTCTTCAGGCGTGAGCTGGGTTTCGCCCTTGGGCGTCACCTTGCCGACGAGCACGTCGCCGGCCTTGACTTCAGCGCCGATCTGAACGATGCCGGACT
Source organism: uncultured Sutterella sp. (assembly GCA_945834535.1). Classification (GTDB taxonomy): domain Bacteria; phylum Pseudomonadota; class Gammaproteobacteria; order Burkholderiales; family Burkholderiaceae_F; genus Duodenibacillus. Next base: position 6,598 of record CAMAHM010000076.1, read on the forward strand.
CGTCGAGGCGAGCGAGCTGGTTTTCCGACAGGTTCGAGATGTCGCGGGTAATGTCTTCCGGTCCGAGCTTGGTGTCGCGGGCCACCACGTCGAGTTCTTCGATGTGAATCGAGGTGTAGCGGTCGTCGGCCACCACGCGTTCGCTGATGAGCACCGAGTCTTCGTAGTTGTAGCCGTTCCAGGGCATGAACGCGATCAGCATGTTCTGACCGAGAGCAAGTTCGCCCATGTCGGTCGAAGCGCCGTCGGCGAGCACGTCACCCTTGGCGACCACGTCGCCCTTCTTGACGATCGGGCGCTGGTTGAGGGTGGTCGAGCCGTTCGAACGGGTGAACTTCTGCAGGCTGTAGATGTCCACACCCACTTCACCGGCGACGTTTTCTTCGTCGTTCACGCGCACCACCACACGGTTGGCGTCGACGTGTTCGATCACACCGCCGCGGCGGGCCTGCACGGTCGCCTTCGAGTCGACGGCCACGGTGCGTTCAACACCGGTACCGACCACGGGCTTTTCCGGACGCAGACAGGGCACGCCCTGACGCTGCATGTTCGAACCCATCAGAGCACGGTTCGCGTCGTCGTGTTC
>CAMAHM010000077.1 GCA_945834535.1 uncultured Sutterella sp.
GAACCCACGATACGGTATAACCGTATACCGGATTTCGAGTCCGGCGCATTCGACCACTCTGCCACCCTTCCAGGATTTCACCGCGAAGTGCGTAGATGGTTACTATAACAGAATTCACCTCGATTTGCATCAATTTCACCGTCTTTTTTCAAAAATCTGATCAGGCCACCTTTCCCCGATATTACGACCGCCCCACAAATCCTTTGTTTTCAAAAACTTGCTAAAATTCGAACGGTTGAGTCTGTCGGGCCTGCAGCCCTCACTCTTTTCCGCTGATAGCACGGCGACATAGACGACACGACAGACAGCGGGCGCAAATTCACGTTTTTTCCCATGCCGTACGAATCTGTATATGCCCGCCCCAATCGAAATACCACCGCTCATCTGTTCAACAGGCCGGACACTGTCCGAACCTTGTAAGTTTGGTGGGCTGTTCTGCGCACGTCACACAAAGCGCACCCAATCCGTGGCAGCACTCGGCATTCCGATATACGGCAACAGAATCCGGCAAGCCACCCAACGGCCGTCACACCGGCTGAACCACCGTGATCGGTCCCCTCTTCGTACCCGGGGCCGCACCACTAAAAGGAGGCCTATTTATGGCAAGCGAAACGACGCCGAACGACCTTAAGGTCATTCAGCCCGCCTACGACCGACTGTACGACATCACCAAGAAGCTGCACGACGATTTTGCCGCCGGACAAACGACCATCGAACGTCACACGTTTGAAGAAATGCTAGCCGCAAGTCAGGGCATGCTCCTCGAACTTAAAGCCCTCCTTGCTGCTGCGCCCGCAGAGGTCGACCCCGCCCCGGCAGCGCCTGCTCCCAAACCCGCCGCCCGTAAGACTGCGACCAAAAAGACGACCTGCAGAAAGACTGCTGTCGCCAAAGCCGATGGCGAGGCGACAGACGCCGAACCGACAGCTCCCAGACCAAAGCCGCGTATCAGGAAGACGGCAACCAAAAAGACCGCTGCCAAACCCGAATAAGCACACATCGTCGGAAGTCAAACGTGAGAACGAGACGGACCGACGACAATCGATCGTTGTTGGAATTCTCGTAGCGTACGCGACTTTGCTAAGATGAGTCGCTCGGAAATACCGCCTCGGCATTGCAGCCCGATCGGCCCTTCTGTGCTCCCGATGCTCGGAATGCGGCGACCGTCGGCTCGTCAGGCACCGTCCGTCCCTATTCTGCGCAGACGGACGGCACGACAGACGCATGGCCCGACAGAAAACACTCTCGGCATGCATCCATCAGGCAACCATTCTCGGACACTCGCGTGACAAACTCAATCAACTACGACATCGTCGTTGAGGCAACCTTGCTGGCCAGTCCGCAGCCGCTGGGAATTGATGCGCTCGGGAAACTTTTCAACGGCACGTTGAAACCCAATCAGATTCGGGAAATCCTTGAGAATCTGAAAGAGTTTTGGAACACCAGAGGGCTCAGACTGGTGGAAACAGCCCAAGGGTGGAGCTTTCAGACAACACCGGCAATGCATGTGTTTCTGGCGCGGCTTTCGGATCAAAAGCCGCCCAAGTATTCCCGAGCAGTGATGGAAACGCTCGCCATCATCGCCTATCGTCAGCCCGCGACGCGAGGCGACATTGAAGAAATCCGCGGCGTTGCCGTCAACCCTAACGTCCTGCGCCAACTCGAAGAACGCGGATGGATTGAGGAAGTCGGCAGACGCGACACCCCCGGGCGACCGACGCTCTTCGGCACCACGCAGACCTTTTTGGACGACCTCGGTCTTAAAACGTTGTCCGATCTGCCTGCTCTGCCCGGAGCATTACCCGAGGTACGGGAGTTTGAACTCAACTTCCCGGATCCCATCAACGCCGACGGCAAAGAACATGTGGAGGATACGGTCGCGGTGAGTGCCCCCGATGCCGCCTCCTCCGACCCACGTTAAGTCGAAAAACTTTTTGATTTGTCATGACAGAACAAGACAAACAAGCTACTGAACAAACGCAGCCCACACCCAAGAAACGGACGGCGGCCAAACGCACTGCCAAAACTCAGGACGCCGTCCCCGAAATCGTCGCAGACACGGCCTCCCAGGAAACGGCCGTCAAACCCAAGCGCCGTGTGGTACGCAAAAAGGCAACTGCTGAAACCTCTGCACTCGAAACGCCCGCACCGGCGGTTGCGGATCATGCCGCGGGACAGGAAGAGCCCGTCGTCAAAAAGCGCGTATATCGCCGCAAGAAAACCGTAGAGCCCCCCGAAGGCACCGACACCACGGCTGCGGCAGTTGAAGCATCCGAACCCAAGGCCCCGGTCAAGCGTCGTGTGACGCGTAAAAAGACGGATGATCGTGCACCCGAAGCCGTCGTGCCTTCTATGGAAGAACCTGCCGCCGAAACCGCGGTGAAAAAGCGTGTCTACCGCCGCAAGACGGCTGTCGCTCCGGCCGCCGAAGCTGTAGCCGAGACAACGCCCGCACCCTCCGCTGCCAAACAGCAATCTCCGAAGCGCCGCACGCCTCGTAAAAAGGCTGCGGAAACTGAAGCAGCCCCCGAAACGCTGCCCAAAGCAGAGAACACCGCTGTCCCCGAGGCTCCCAAGCGCAAGCGCACTTACGTGAGAAAGAAGGCCGTCATCGCTCCCGAAGCGGTGCCTGAAGCCGCACCTGCCTCTGAAGAAAGCGCAGCGATTGCGGAAACTGAGCCGAAGGCCGTTGAAAATGTTGCTTCGCCTGTCAAGCCCAAGCGTACGCGCACGCCCCGCGCCGCCAAGTCTGCTGCGGTCAGTGTGCCCGCGCAAGAGGAAATCGTTGACGAAACGCCTGTCGACCAGTCCTTGCTCGAGGGCAAGCTCTTTGATCCCAAGGTTGTTTCGCGCGGCAAGGCCGCTCAGAAAAAACAGGAGCTCGCGCAAAGCGAAAAGCTGCACAAAGTACTGGCCGACATGGGCCTGGGCAGTCGCCGCGATATGGAGCAGCTCATCCTTGAGGGCCGCATTACCGTCAACGCTGAACCGGCGCACCTCGGTCAGCGCGTGATGCCCGGCGACATCGTTCGCCTGAATGGCAAGATCGTCAAGCGCATGCAGTCGGCAGGCGGCAAACCCAAGATTCCGCGTGTTTTGGTCTATCACAAGCCGACCGGCGAAATCGTCAGCATGGACGATCCGCAGGGACGCCCCACGGTGTTTGACAACCTGCCCAAGGTAAACGGCGGCCGATGGATCGTGGTCGGCCGTCTCGACTTCAACACCGAAGGTCTGCTGCTCTTTACGACGAGCGGCGAGCTTGCCAACCGTCTTATGCATCCGCGCTACCGTATTGAGCGCGAATACCTGGTGCGTGCCGCCGGTCTGATGACCGATGAGGCTCGCGAAGCGCTCACGACCGGTGTGGAACTTGAAGACGGTCCGGCCGCGTTTTCGCTTCTTGAAGACAAGGGGGGCGAAAACCTCAACCGCTGGTATCTCGTGCGCATCTCCGAAGGACGCAACCGTGAAGTGCGCCGCATGTTTGCCGCCGTCGGCCTGACGGTGAGCCGTCTGATTCGCGTGCGCTACGGTGCCGTGAGACTGCCCGCAGATCTGCTGCGCGGTCAGAAGGTGGAACTCAAGCCCCAGTGGGTGGAAGCCTGGATGTCCGAGCTTGCGAGCCAACAGCCTCCTCAGACCTCTCGCGGTCCCAAGGCCAAGCGCGATGGCCACGCCTCCAAGGGCAAGTCCTCCTCCCGCGGTCAGTACAACAAGGGTAACAACAAAAACTGGCAGCCCGACCCCATGACGAGTACGGTGCAGTACATCGCAAGCGGCATGCTGGGGATGGCTGACCATGCCTACGGTAAGGCCCTGGCACAAGCTTCTCGCCCCGAGCCGCCCAAGGGTAACTTCAAGGGTCCGCGTCCGGGAGCCGCCCGACGCCCCGCCTTCAAGAAATCAGGACGTCGCTAAAGTTTTTTGCAGAAAAATTTGCATTCTTTAGAAAACATCTATACAATGCGAAGTCTTGAGAAAACGAGTGCGCCAGTAGCTCAGTTGGATTAGAGTACCTGGCTACGAACCAGGGGGTCGTGGGTTCAAATCCTGCCTGGCGCACCAAACAACTTCCCGACGGGTGTCAAAGCCTTGTCGGGTTTTTGTTATTCCCGAAACGCAAAACCGACAGACTTCCAAGTATGTCGTCATGAAAAAAGGCCCCGTTTCCGAAGCCTTCTAGAGAGAGCTGTTGGATTTAGCGGCGTCCGAACCCGCCGAGCAGCACCGAGACGCGCGGCTTCTTTTTCTGCCGCTGTCCCGACCGGTCGTCGGCAGCACGTTGCACGGCCTCAACGGGGGCCGTCTGCGGTGCCTCACTTTCCTCATACGGCGCATCGAAAATAGGGTCGTAGACGGACTTGGGAGCATTGGGCACATCAATCGGTCGGCGACCCTGCCTATCCTCATCGCGCCACTGCGTGCGGCGCCTGTCCTGACTCTCGCTTTCAGATCTGCCGCGGCGCGCGCGACGTTCTTCACGCGACATCGGCGACAAAGGCTGCATGTTGAACTTCTGACGCGTCAACTTTTCAATCGCTTCAACGAGTCGGCTGTCTCCGCCCGTAGCGAACATGACGGCAAGCCCTTTGGCACCGGCGCGCCCCGTACGACCGATGCGGTGCACATAGTCTTCTGCCGAGAAAGGCACATCAAAGTTGATGACCGTCGGCAACTCGGCAATATCCAGTCCGCGGGCTGCAACGTCCGTTGCGACAAGAACCTCACACGTTCCGTCCTTGAAGGCCTGCAAAGCGGCCGTACGTTCATCTTGAGACTTGTCGCCATGAATGGCGTCGGCCTTGATGCCCACGCGCTGAAGTGTGCCCGCAAGTCGACGACAGGTGATCTTGGCATTGACGAACACCAAAACCTGCTTCATGGGACCGTTGTCGGGGCCGCCCGTCTTGAGCATGTCGATCAGAACGTCGGTTTTTTCCGAATCGTGCACTTGATAGACAACCTGCTGCACGGTCTCGGCTGTCGAGTTTTCACGAGCAACTTCAATCAGCACCGGACTCGACAGGAAGTTGCCGGCAAGCTTTTTAATCTCTGGCGAGAACGTCGCAGAAAACATCAAATTCTGTCGTTTTGCCGGCAGAAGATTCAAAATACGCGAAATATCCGGCAAAAAGCCCATATCCAGCATACGGTCAGCTTCGTCAAGAATGACGATTTCCACCTGGCTCAGATTGACGCTTCGGCCCTCGACATGATCGAGCAGACGTCCCGGCGTGGCCGTCAGCACTTCCACGCCTTTGCGCAACATTTCGCTTTGCGGCTTGATGTCGACGCCGCCGTAAACGACCCCGACGCGAAGCGGCGTCTTGGCAGCGTATCTCACAAGATTCTCGTTGACCTGATCGGCGAGCTCACGTGTTGGAGCCAGAATCAGGACGCGCACCGGATGGCGCGCCGGCGACATCGAAGGATTGGCCTTGGGCAGGATGCGCTGCAAACTCGGCAGCCCATAACCGGCCGTCTTACCGGTCCCCGTCTGCGCAGCACCCATCACATCCCTGCCGGCAAGGACCACGGGGATCGCCTGCACCTGAATGGGAGTCGGTGTGACATAGCCCATTTCGGCAATGGCTGCCTGAATGCGGGAATCCAGAGGGAAGTTTTGAAATTTGGGGTGTTCGTTTGTCATCCTGTTTTCTCTTAAGAGAGACGAATATTGAATTGTAGTCGCACTTAACGATCTGAAAAAACACCATTCCGAAAATCATTTTTTCTTTTCGGCTGAATTTGCGCATTCATGCGCTAAAATGCATGAATTACGCGTGAAAACACGCACGGGGGCCTATAGCTCAGTCGGTTAGAGCAGGGGACTCATAATCCCTTGGTCGCTGGTTCGAGTCCAGCTGGGCCTACCAAGACACCATTCTTCAATTTTCATTGAAATCCACCCCCCTCACTGTGTCGGCACACACCCCCCGCCCGACAACCGACAATCATTAAGGGAAGCATATGAGCAAGAACAAGGCCACCGTCTATTCGGTCAAGAAAAACGGTCATATTTTTCTGTCTGAGTTTGCACCTCGCACCTTCCGTGCCGTGGTCAAGCCCCTTCTGCCCAAGGGTTGGCGCAGCAATCCCAAGCTTTTGTCCAAGGCCTGTGAAAATGAAATCGTTCTCGGCCTGATCGTTGCCCTGCGCAACAGCTACGCCACCATGTGCTGCGAGCAACTCGAAAAAGCCGAAAGCGAACTCCGTGCAGCTTTCGACAAGCAGTCCAAGAAGGCCGATCAACAGGTTCAGGACCAGCAGCCCCTCGAGCTGTCGCCCGAACTGATCAGCCTGGGTGTCGGCTCGCTCACGCTCGAAAAGGATCTCAAGCTTGTAGAAAACAACACCCCCGCCCAGTGGGTTGCCAAGCTCGATGCCCTCACCTACGAGTGGCTGGTCGAAAGCCTGCTCACGATACTGGATTCGCCGCTCACCGAAAAGAGCGTTGCCTGGAATCCGCGTCTTGACACCGCTGACGGCGCCGCCGCCATGCAGCTCATTCAGATGCCCCCCAAGGTTCTGCACAAGCTCGGTATCACCTTTGAATGGGAAGAAGACGGTGAACTGCCCGTAAGCGCCCTTACGAAGACCAAGGTCCCCGAACTTCTCGAACTCAGCAAGAAGTTCAAGGACTCCTTCACCTTTGTGGCCGAGCCTGCCAAAAAGTCTGCCCGTACTGCCAAGAAGGCCGCCCCTAAGGCCAAGCCTGAGGCTGCCAAGCAAGAACCTGCAGCCGACGCCAAGACCGAAGCTTAATTTCGATCGAACGAACGTCGCAAAACCTCGACGCGGACATCCGCCGCGTCGAGGTTTTTTGTAGCACGATCGGGTAGGAGGCGCGTAAGCCCCCCCATCGCATCAAAAAATATTTTTCCAGACAGCAAAACGGCCGCGGATGCGGCGGTTTTGCTGTTTGGGAATCTTTTTTCGATGCGAGGGGGTGCTTAGTGTGCTGACGTCTCGCGGCAAGC
>CAMAHM010000078.1 GCA_945834535.1 uncultured Sutterella sp.
GTGGCGGCCCAGGAGTTGGTGCCTTCCTGCAGACGGCGCGCAATGTGGCGCTGCGTCACGTGGCCGATTTCGTGGCCGATGACGCCCGCAAGCTCGCTTTCGCTGTGCGTGGCCACAATAAGGCCCGAGTGCACGGCGATAAAGCCCCCGGGCAGCGTAAAGGCGTTGAGCGAGCGGTCGCGGATCGGAAAAAAGAAAAAGTTAAAGGGTGTGGATTCGCCCGCCGCGACAAGCCGCAGGCCGAGACGGTTGAGGTAGTCCGTCGTCTCGGGGTCGTTCATGTAGGAGGCGTCGGCCCGTACGCGGCGCATGAGTTCCTGCCCGAGAGCGCGCTCGTCGAGTACGGTGAGGTCGGCCCCCGCAACCGTGCCGAGGCTGGGCAGGTTGTACTGGCCGGAGCCCGCAACGGCAGCTTCGGTCAACACGGCCGAAGGCGTCAGAGCAATACAGAGGGCGGCGGCAAGAGCGGTCAGGGGACGGGACATGGGCGAACAACAAAAAACAAACATCGCACGAAGGCAACTGAAGCCTCTATTATCTGCGATGTTGGGGACGGAGCCGCATTCAAATCGAAGCGGCGAGCGCCGAATTGAAGGAATATTTGCAACAGGAAGTGTACGAGCATGGGTGAACTGACGCATTTTGACGGCGCGGGGCGCGCGCATATGGTCGACGTGGGGGCCAAAGACGAAACGCACCGCGTGGCGGTGGCAACGGGCCTGATTCGCATGAAGCCTGAAACCTTTGCGCTCATTGCTTCGGGCAATGCAAAAAAGGGTGACGTGATCGGCATTGCCCGCGTGGCGGCGATCATGGCGAGTAAAAAAACGGCCGAGCTGATTCCTCTGTGTCACCCGATCGCGCTCACGCGCGTGGCGGTCGATTTTGACCTTCTTGCCGAGGACAATGCCGTGCGCTGCACCGCCACCTGTGAAACGCGCGGTCAGACGGGCGTTGAAATGGAGGCCCTGACGGCGGTGCAGGTGGGGCTTCTGACGGTTTACGACATGTGCAAGGCCGTGGACCGGTTCATGCGCATCGAAGAAGTGCGTCTTTTGGAAAAGTCGGGCGGCAAGTCGGGGCATTGGGTGGCACCGGAGTCATTGACTGAAAAGATGTGATCGGCGAGACGGTCAGTTTTTCTCAGGCAGTCTTAGCTCAAAGAAAGCGACTTGTCAGAGAAGCAAAAAACTACAATCCTCCCTAAAAGAATAGACTCGCGAATTGAGTTCTATGCAAAAACCGTTGATTTTCAGCGGTGGAGAGGACTTTCGAGAACTGCGAGAACGCGGTAGTTGCTATGTTGACAAAACGGACATGATTGCGAAATTCGCGGGAGCTGCTTCCGCGAAGGTGTCGCTCATTACGCGGCCTCGGCGATTCGGCAAGACTCTGATGCTGTCGACGCTACGGGAATCCTTTCGCATCGACGCTTCCTCAGCGTCTCTCTTTGAAGGACTGAATATCAGCCGACAGAAGGAGTTCTGTGCCGAGCACATGAACGCGTATCCCACTTTGTTTTTGTCGCTGAGCTTTCAAAATGCCGACACTTTCGAGCAGGCACTCAACGGCATCCGATTCAAGGTCACGCAGCTTCTTGACACGATGCCCGAGCTCATGGAGTCTGAAAAGATTTCTCCTGCACAGCGCGAGCAGATTCAGACTCTCTACGCAACCATCAGTTATTTTGACGAGGCTGAAAAGTACTACCACGCTTTTTTGGTCGGCATGCTGACGATGGGCGACGGAACTGTCCGATCCAATGTGGAACTCGGCAACGGCAGACCTGATATCGTCATCGAGGATCCTCTTCACCGCCGCGCCGTAATCATCGAGGTCAAACGCTCCCGGCACTACGAAGATCTCGAGGCGGATGCCCGCTTGGCACTCGCACAGATCCGCAGTCGTTGCTACGAAAAGAGTTTTGATCCGATCATCAAAAAGTTTGTCAAATACGGAGCGGCCTTCCATAAAAAAGAATGTTTGTTTCTGACAGACGAATCGTCGGATACCGAAATGCGAGCTGGCTGAGCAGCTTTTGTGTTGCCGGCAATGAGCATAAAATGCACCCCTTGTTGGTGCGCATTCGCGGTGGCAGTGCGCATTTTTTGTGCTTTTTTCTCGATTTTTCCTCTCGCCGCTCATGTTGAGTTCTTCAGACGGTTCCCGCCACGAGTCCCACTGTCTGCCGGCATTCAGGGATTCTCTGCCCGTCATGATGGGCTACATCCCGCTCGGGGTTGTGTTCGGATTCTTGTTTGTACAGGCGGGCGGCACGCCCGCCATGGCCGCACTTGCTTCCGTGCTCGTCTACGGCGGCGCATCGCAGTACATGATGGTGCCGATGGTGGCAGCCGGAGTGCCGGTACTGTCGATCGCCTTTGCAACGGCCGTCATTAATCTGCGCCACATTTTTTACGGCATCTCCCTTCTGCACAAAGTCCCCTCCCGCGGTTGGCAGCGCTGGTTCATCGCTTTTACGCTCACCGACGAGACGTACTCGCTGCTGTCGAGCTACCCCAGCAATGTTGCGCTCTCGCGCATGGTGTGGCTCGCCTTTTTTGACTGGGTGTGGTGGATCGCAGGCAGCTTTTTGGGGGCCGTGCTCGGCGCGGCGGCCCAGACCGATCTGGCCGGCATCGACTTTGTGCTCACGAGCCTTTTTGCCATGCTCGCCTGCGAGCAGTGGCGCAACCGCATGAGCGCCTGGCCGCTGTGGTCGGCCCTTGCGGCTTATGCCGTGGCGCGCTTTGCCTTCCCGCAGCAGGCTCTGGCCCTGTCGATTGCACTGTGCGTGATCGCAGGTCTCGTCTGGGGAGCGGGACGCTGCAATCAAACCGCCACCCGCAAAAAGGAGAGTGAGTCATGACGCCGTCGCTTGATAACGGTTACCTTTTGGCCGTCTACGTCGCCATGGCGATCGTGAGCTTTGGCGAGCGTGCTCTGCCCTTCGTGGCAAGTCGCTGGCTACAGCGGCAAAGCTGGGTGCGCACGCTCGGCGCTTTTCTTCCGATGGCCGTGATGGTACTGCTCACACTGCATTCGGCCACGGATGCGGCCGTCTCCCGCGGCGTTTTGCCCGTTGCGGAAGTTGCCTCGATTGCGCTTGTGTGGGTGCTGCAGTGGATGACGAAGAACGCTCTGCTCTCGATCTTTTCGGGCACGGGACTTTATGTGGCCTGGGTCAACGGCTGGATCCCGGGACTCGGAGCGCTGTTTTAAGCTGTTTTTTTTGGCATTTGATCGGCGCAAACCCGTAGAAAGCAAAGAGAAAAAGTGCGTTTGCTACAATTCATCTTCTGTGACTTTTTCAGCTTCGCAACGAGAGCTGTGGTCTCACCGATATGAGTAATGAGAAGGTCGTCCGCGACTGTTCGGACGGCCGGCAAAGAGAAATTTCATGACCGAAAACAACAACCTCCCTGCGGCTGCCGACGAGGCCGCGGGCAAGGTCCGACCGACCAACTTCATTCGCACCATCATCGAGTCCGATCTCGAACAGGGCAACAACCGTCCGCGTCTGTGGTGCGGGCATCCGGCTCCCTACAGTGAACAGGCCGAAAAGGGCGTCGAAGACGTCGCCCGCATCCGCACGCGCTTCCCGCCCGAACCCAACGGATATCTGCACATCGGTCACGCCAAGAGCATCTGTCTCAACTTCGGTCTGGCGGCCGAATACGGCGGCTACTGCCACATGCGCTTTGACGACACCAACCCGGTCAAGGAAGATCAGGAATACGTCGACGCCATCAAGGAGTCCGTGCGCTGGATGGGCTTTGACTGGAAGCACGACAAGGAAGAAAACCTCTATTACGCTTCCTCGTACTTCGACTACATGTACGCCTTTGCCGAGCACCTCGTCAAGACGGGCTACGCCTATGTCGACGAACAGTCGGCCGAAGAGATGCGCGCCAACCGCGGCACGCTCGTTGAGCCCGGCAAAAACTCGCCCTACCGCGACCGCACGCCCGAAGAAAACCTGCGCATTTTCCGCGAAATGCGCGACGGCAAGCACGCCGAAGGCTCCATGGTGCTGCGCGCCAAGATCGACATGGCTTCGCCCAACATCAACCTGCGTGACCCGGCGATCTACCGCATTCGTTTTGCTGAACACCAGGCAACGGGCAACAAGTGGTGCATCTACCCGATGTACACCTTCGCGCACCCGATCGAAGACACGCTCGAAAACATCACCCATTCGATCTGCACGCTCGAATTCGAAGATCAGCGCGCCTTCTACGACTGGGCCCTTGAGCGTGTCGTTCCGGTGCTGCGTGCGCCGCAGTTTGAGGAGGCCAAGAGCATTCTGACTGCGATGAGCCGCGGCGAGGACGATCGCGCTCTTGCCTTTGCGCGCGCTGCCTACAACGCCCGCGCCAAGCTCGGGCAGTCCGCGCCCGAAGAAGCGATGAAGGAAATCTTTGCCCGCTGGCAGAGCGCCGAAGGCCCCGAAACGCTCGACGGTCCCGAAGGCAAGGGGTTCTTTGCGCTTCTTTTGCAGCATGCCGAAAACTTCACGCCGCTTTTGCAGGCCGCGCTTTCGGTGGTGCGCCAGAACTTCTTCCTGCTGTCGCATCAGTACGAATTCAACCGCCTCGTGATCACTTACGTGGTGCTCTCCAAGCGCAAGCTCATCCAGCTCGTCAACGAAGGGCTCGTCGACGGCTGGGACGATCCGCGTATGCCGACCATTGTCGGCCTGCGTCGTCGCGGCTACACGGCCGCGAGCTTGCAGAAGTTTGTCGAAAACTGCGGCGTGAGCCGCGTGGCGGGCGGCTGGATCGACTACAGTGTGCTTGAGCAGTCGCTGCGCGAAGATCTGGAATCGCAGGCCGAACGGCGCCTTGGCATCGTCAATCCTCTCAAGCTTGTCATCGACAACTACCCCGAGGGGCAGAGTGAAACGCTGGTGGCTCCGAACCACCCGCAAAAGCCCGAAATGGGCACGCGCAACCTCACGATGAGCCGCGAGCTGTGGATCGAGGCCGAGGACTTTGCCGAAGTGCCGCCCAAGGGCTACCGCCGTCTGACGGTGCCCGCCGACGGTTCTGCCGCCAAGCCCGTGCGTCTGCGCTACGGCTACGTCATCGTGCCCACGGGCTTTGAAAAAGATGCCGACGGGCGCGTCGTGTGTGTGCACGCCAACTACCTGCCCGAAACGAAGACCGGCACTGCGGGCGCCGACTCCGTCAAGACCAAGGCCGCCATTCATTGGCTCGATGCCGCGACGGCCGTGCCCGCTGAACTGCGCTTGTACGATCGACTCTTTACGGTGCCCAATCCGGACGCCGAAGGCGACTTCCTGTCGGTTTTGAACCGCGACAGCAAGTCGGTGCGCCGCGGCTATGTTGAACCGTGCGTGGCCGCTGCGGCGGGCGACGTGCGCTTTCAGTTCGAACGCAACGGGTACTTTGTGACCGATCGCATCGACCACAGCGCCGAGCACCCCGTGCTCAACCTCGCCGTGGGGTTGAAGGACAGCTGGGGCAAGAAGGCAGGTTAAATGACGGACTGCGGCAGTTGCATCCCGAAACGGGGCGCAGCTGCACATTTTCCGAGCGCCGCGGAGAGTGATTCTTCGCGGCGTAAATTTTTTGTAATGGTTTTTACCTAAATCAACAAAACTACCTAGGAGGGGGAGTCAAAGAATTTTGACGGGTATAGAGTGCCGATAGGCGGTCGGTGACCTGCAGAGGAGCGTTTGTGCGCTTAAATCTGTCCAGGGTGCCGAGCACCGCTCTGCTCAAAACAGGCGGAACGGTCCGTCGGGTGCTCATTTTTCGAGCGCTGTCAGGGGCACGGTCCGGCATCAAAATCCCGAGAGGAGGGGAGTCATTATGAAAAAGGTTCTTATCGCTTCGATGATCGCTGCGGCTTTTGGTTCCGCCCAGGCAGCCAATCAGACGGCCGACGTGGTCGTGATCGGTGCCGGCGGTGCCGGTATGGCCGCTGCCGTGACGGCGCATGACTTGGGCGCCAAGGTTGTCATTCTCGAAAAGATGGCCTTCCCCGGCGGCAACACCATTCGCGCCACGGGCGGCATCAACGCGGCTGAAACTCCTCAGCAGGCCAAGCTCGGCATCAAGGACAGCGTCGAGCAGATGTACAAGGACACGATGAAGGGCGGCCATAACCTCAACAATCCCGACCTCGTCAAGGTGCTGTGCTCGCAGTCCAATGCCGCTGTGCAGTGGCTGATCAGCCTCGGCGGTAACTTCCAGGACGTGGGCTTTATGGGCGGCGCCACCAACAAGCGCTGCCACCGCCCGACGGGCGGTGCTGCCGTCGGTCCTGAAGTCGTCAAGACGCTTGTGAACGCCGTGGAAGCCCGCAAGATCGATCTGCGTACCGAAAACCGCGTCGTCAGCCTGCTGCGTGACGTCAACTACGGTGTGACGGGCGTGCGCGTCAAGGATGAGGACGGCAAGACCTACACGATTTCCGCCAAGTCCGTGATCAACGCTGCCGGCGGCTTTGCCGGCAACAACGACATGGTCTCCAAGATCATTCCGCGTCTGAAGGGCTTTGCCACGACGAA
>CAMAHM010000079.1 GCA_945834535.1 uncultured Sutterella sp.
CCGTCGACACGCGGATTTTCAGTCCGCTGCTCTACCAACTGAGCTATCTGGCCACGAAGAATTCGAACTATAAGGCCTTTTTCGAAAAAAAGCAAATTTTCTCTGCAAAAATTTTTGCTCTTAAGTTTTTCAAAACATTGCTGCGCCTATAATCGCATTATCTTTGATCGACAGGCACGCCGGCTCGGAGGGTGCCCAAGGGGAAGTGTGCGCGCGAACACCGTATCGACGCACTGCGCTTCGCCCCGCACAAATACGCACAATCATCATGCAACTTCTTTGTCTCGGCCTCAACCACACCACCGCTCCGCTGACCGTCCGTGAACGCGTCGCCTTCGGTCCTGAAGAAATCGAAGGCGCCATTCAAACGTTCAAGTCGCGGCTTGCCACCGAAGAGTGCGGCACCCTGACCGAAGCCATGATTTTGTCGACCTGCAACCGCACCGAGATCTACTGTGCCGTGGCCGACCCGAACAAGGCGGCCGATGCACTCGAAAAGCTCGTCTCCGAGATGAAGAGCGTGAACGTTGCGCAGTTTGCGCCGCACACCTACCGCCACATTCAAAACGAAGCGGCGCGCCACATCTATCGCGTGGTCTCGGGGATTGACTCCATGGTGCTCGGTGAAACGCAGATTGTCGGTCAGTTCAAAAAAGCCGTCGAAGCGGCCCGTGCCGCCAAAGGCCTGGGGCTGATGCTCAACCACCTTTTCCAGGATGCCTTCACCGTCGCCAAGGAAGTGCGCTCCTCGACGGCGATCGGCTCGAGCTCGGTGAGTCTTGCCGCCGCGGCCGTGCGTCTTTCCGAACGTCTTTTCGGTGCTCTCACCGATTCGCACGTGCTCTTTGTGGGCGCGGGCGAAATGATTGAACTCTGTGCCGCGCATTTCGGCGCCGCCCGTCCCAAGTCCGTGACCGTTGCCAACCGCTCGATCGACCGCGGTCAGGCCCTGGCCGCCCGCTACAACGGCCGCGCCATCCGCCTGCAGGATCTGCCCGAGCAGATCGCGCAGTACGACATCATCGTCTCGTGCACCGCCTCGGCCCTTCCCATCATCGGTCTGGGCATGATCGAGCGCGCCATCCGCGAGCGCAAGCACCGCCCGATGTGCCTTGTGGATTTGGCCGTGCCGCGCGACATCGAGCCGGAAGTTTCGCGTCTTGACGACGTGTACGTCTACTCGATGGACGAGTTGGGCGCTGTGGTGCAGTCCGGCCGCGAAAGCCGCAAGGCGGCCGTTCTTGAAGCCGAAAGCATCATCGACATGCGCGTGCGTGCCTTCGAGAGCTGGACCGACATGCGTGCGGCCGTTCCCGTCATCGCCCGCGTGCGCGACCGCGCCGAAGCGCTGCGCCGCGAACTCGTCTCGCAGGCACGCAGAAGCCTTTCCAAGGGCGAGAGCGTGGACGAAGTGCTCGAACGGCTCTCCGTGACGCTCACGCACAAGCTCATTCACGACCCGACGGTGCTGCTGCGCAACGCCGAAGGCCTCACGCGTGAAGAGCGCAGCCACATGACCAACGTCGTGGGGCATTTCTACAAAAACCGCTGGTAACGCTTTTGTACCGCAAGGGGAAAGCGGCATCCGTCTTTCCCGAAAAAAGCCCTGAGAGCCTTCCCGTCTGTATCATGGGAAGGCTTGATTTATAAAAAACTTTTCTCTCCGATGAAAGACAGCATTCGAGCCAAGCTGATGGGCTTGTGCCGCCGACTTGAAGAACTTGATGCCATGCTCGCCGCCCCGGACGCGGCCGACGACATGAACCGCTTTCGCGAACTGTCGCGCGAGCGTGCCGAAATAGAACCGGTCACTGCGGCCATGCACGCCTACACGCGTACCGAGGCCGATCTCGAAGAAGCGCAGGCCATGCTTGACGACCCTGAAATGGCCGAATTTGCGCAGGAAGAAATCAAGGCAGCCAAATCTGAGCTCGAGCGCCTTGAGCACGAACTCGAGATTCTTCTGCTGCCGCGCGACCCCAACGACGGCCGCAATATTTTCCTTGAAATCCGCGCCGGTACCGGTGGCGACGAATCCGCCCTGTTTGCCGGCGACCTGTTGCGCATGTACATGCGCTACGCCGAGCGTCAGGGTTGGAAGGTGGAAATCGTCAGCAAGAACGAGTCCGATCTGGGCGGTTTTCGCGAAGTCATCTGTCGCATCGCCGGCGACGGCGCCTACTCCTGGCTCAAATTTGAGTCGGGCGGCCACCGCGTGCAGCGCGTACCGGCCACCGAATCGCAGGGCCGCATCCATACCTCGGCCTGCACGGTGGCCGTGATGCCTGAACTCGATGAAGTGGGCGAAATCGAAATCAATCCGGCCGATCTTCGCATCGACGTCTACCGCGCCTCGGGGGCGGGCGGTCAGCACGTACAAAAGACCGACTCGGCCGTGCGCATCACGCACCTGCCCACGGGCCTCGTTGTGGAATGTCAGGACGAACGCAGCCAGCGCCAGAACAAGGAGCGCGCCATGCAGGTTCTGGCTTCTCGCCTGTATGCGGCCGAAGTCGAAAAGCAGCGCGCCCAGGAAGCAAGCACCCGCAAGAGCCTCATCGGCAGCGGGGATAGAAGCGAGCGCATCCGCACCTACAACTATCCGCAGGGACGCGTGACGGACCATCGCATCAACCTCACGCTTTATCGACTTGACGCCGTCATGGACGGCGACCTTGAGGAAATCCTTACAGCACTACGCAACGAACATCAGGCCGAGCAGTTGGCGGCCATGGGAGAAACCGCATGACGACCATTCACCAGGCTTTGATCGACGCCGCTCAACGCGTTGATGCGCACGAAGCGCGACTGCTCTTGTTCCGTTTCACGGGCTTTACCCGAGAATTTGCGATCACGCACCCTGAATCCGAACTGTCCGACGAGGCTCTGCAGGCCTACCGCCACGCAATCGATCAGCTCGAAGCGGGCGTTCCCCTGCCCTACATCACCGGCGTCAAGCCCTTCTGGAAGAACTACTTCAAGGTGACGCCCGACGTGCTCATTCCCCGCGAAGATACCGAAACGGTGATCGACCGCGTGCTTGAAATTGCGCAGGAGCGCAAAGTCGGCACGATTCTCGATCTGGGCACGGGCAGCGGCTGCATCGCCGTGACGCTTGCGCTCGAACTGCCCCAAGCCAAGGTACACGGCGTGGACATCAGTCCTGCGGCCGTCGAGGTAGCACGCGAAAACGCCAAAGCGTTCGGCGCAGGCAATGTCGACTTTTCCGTGGGCAGCTGGTTTGAAAGCGTGGGCGACAGAACCTTTGACTGCATCGTCTCCAACCCGCCCTACATTCACCCCGAGGACAAGCACCTCGAAAATCTCACTCACGAGCCGATCAATGCCCTCACCGACGGCGTGGACGGCATGAGCTGCATTCGCGCCATCGTGCACGACGCCGAAGCACACCTGACACCGGGAGGCTGGATCGTGTTTGAGCACGGCTACGATCAGGGCGAGGCAGTGCGATCGCTCCTTGAATGCTCGGGCTACGAGGATGTGCAGACCCTGCGCGACTTCGGCATGAACGAGCGCGTCACTTCGGGCCGCAAACCGCTTTAAGGCGAACAAGCCCCGCTTTCGGCGTCCCGAAGGCTCTCGTGCGGCCTTCGGGCGGTGGTACGATTTTGCGTTGCGGTCATTCGGCCGCCTGTCAACCTTTTGTCGGAGACCTCGATTTATGGACATCCTTGAGCTTGCGCGCACCCGCTACACCACCAAGCATTACGACGCATCACGCCGTATTCCCGACGCCCTCATGGACGAGTTGCTCGAGGTGCTTCGACTGAGCCCCTCGTCGGTCAACTCCCAACCCTGGGAATTTTTCGTGGCTGGCACCGACGAGGCCAAAGAACGTATCCTTCCCGCAGTGCTCGACTTCAACCGCGACCGCGTGGCCAAGGCAAGCCATGTCGTCATCTGCGCCGTGCACGACGATCTCAACGAACGCTACCTGGACGAGCTTCTTAAGCAGGAAGAAAAGGACGGCCGCCTTCCTACCGAGGACATCAAAAAGGCTCAGGCCGCCTCGCGCGCCCACTTTGTCAACCTGCACCGCGTGAGCGCTTCGGAAATCCACGCCTGGCAGGCCCGTCAGGGCTACATCGCGCAGGGCGTGCTGCTTCTGGCCGCTGCGGCTCTGGGCATTGACTCCACGCCCCTTGAAGGGATGGACTTCAATAAGCTCGACGCCGTTTTGAACCTGCGCACAAAGGGCCTTCGCAGCATCTACGCCGTCAGCCTCGGCTACCGTGACCCGACCGACTCCAACGCCTCTCGCCCGAAGTCCCGCTGGCCGCGCGAGCGCATCATTCACACCATTTAAGGAGGTTGCACTTTCATGACGCTTCGCCTTACCGAACTCGTTCGCGACCTCGATGAGCTTCTCGCCCCGCGCAACTGGCACGACTACGCCCCCAACGGCCTGCAGGTGCAGGGCCGAGAAGAGGTGCGCACGATCGTGACGGGCGTCACAGCCAGTCTTGAACTCATCGAGCGTGCCGCCGCAGCAGGGGCCGATACCATCGTCGTGCATCACGGCTGGTTCTGGAAGGGCGAAGACGCGCGCATCGTCGGCGTCAAGCAGCGCCGCGTGGCGCGACTCCTTGCCGCGGGCATCAACCTTATTGCCTATCACCTGCCTCTGGACGGACACCCGAATGTGGGCAACAACGCCCAGATCGCTCAGCGTTTGGGCGTGGAAAACGCCGTACAGTTCGGCGAACAGAATCTCGCCTGGTGTGCCGATCTCACCGAGCCCTGCGGCGTCGAAGCAATGACCGAGCGCCTGCAGACACTGTTTAGCCGCGCTCCGCTCGTCGTCGGCCCGGCGAACAAAACCATCCGCCGCGCGGCCTGGTGCTCGGGAGCGGCACAGGACATGATCGAAGAAGCGGCCGCCATGGGAGCTGACTGCTTTATTTCCGGAGAAATCAGCGAGCGGACCACCCATATCGCACGCGAACTGAGAATCCCGTACTTCAGCTGCGGACACCACGCCACCGAACGCTTCGGCATCCAGGCGCTGGGCCGTTGGATGGCCGACCGCTGGAGCGACCGGGATCTGAGCGTCACCTACATCGACGTGGACAACCCCGTCTGATGCCTTGCCAAGACCGCAAGCCTAAAAAATAATCATCTTGATTATCAATGCGTTGCGCACCAAAGTAGGTGAAAAATTTCGGATTTTTGTATAATATAAGGACTTTGCGCACGCATTTCGTCGATTTCCAACCGTCCGCCGACAAGAGCGGTCGGTGCTTGGCGCGCGCAAGTTTTAATGGTCCATCCGCGCACGAGAGGGCGGCCGCCTCGGTCCCTTCCCCTCTGTTTGGTCAAAGGTTACACACAATGATTCTGTACACAAGCTCGACCTGCCCGTTTTCCCACCGCTGCCGCTTTGTGCTCAAGGAAAAAGGTGCTGATTTCAACCCCATCGAAGTCGATCCGGCCAACAAGCCAGCCGAGCTTATCAGTCTGAACCCCTACGGCGACGTGCCGGTTCTGATTGAACGCGATCTGACCCTGTACCAGTCGACGATCATCAACGAATACCTCGACGAACGTTTCCCGCACCCGCAGCTCATGCCGGCCGATCCGATCATGCGCGCCCGTGCCCGACTCTTCATCTACACGTTCGAACGCGAACTCTTTACGTTCGTGCGTTATCTTGAAAAGCGCGACGCCGACGAACGCCGCAAGGCCATCGCCCGCAATCAGATTCGTGAACAGCTCGTACAGCTCTCGCCGATTCTTACGAAGAACAAGTACCTGATGGGCGACGACTTCACGATGCTCGACATTACGCTCGCTCCGCTTTTGTGGCGCCTTGGCCTGTACGGCATCGAACTGCCCCGCAGCGCCGCTCCCCTGCTCAAGTACGCCGAAAGCGTCTTCTCGCGCAATTCGTTCATCGATTCGATGACTCCGTCGGAAAAGGTGATGCGCCGCTGATGCGGCTCTCCCAAACAAAGGGATTCCCATGCAATCGAACGCGTCCTACGTCCTGCCCTGCTCGCACCCCGGCTTCAAATCCCACATCGTTCAGGGGATTTTGGACTGGATGGATGAAGAGGGCTACACGCCCTACATGCTGGTCGTCGTTGACGACGACACGATCGTGCCCCGCGAGTACGTCGCCAAGGACAACACCATCGTTTTGTGCGTCTCGTCGGAAGCCACGAATGCCTTTTGCATCGACCGCGACCGCGTGACGTTCCAGGCGCGTTTTGAGGGAGCGGTGCGCAATCTCGACATCCCGATCGGTCGCATTGCCGCGCTCTACCCCAAGGAGAATCCCGAGTTCGCCAGCTACTTCCCCGTGGAAGAGACGCCGGTTGGGAACGACAAGTCCCGCCCTGCTGAAGACGAAGATGGAATCCCCATCTTTACGAAAGTCCAGTGATTCATTTAGAATCCGCGGTTCTGCCCCAATAGCTCAGTTGGTAGAGCAATCGCCTTGTAAGCGATAGGTCGTCTGTTCGAGTCAGTCTTGGGGCACCA
>CAMAHM010000080.1 GCA_945834535.1 uncultured Sutterella sp.
AGTCAACCAAGGCTTGTTGCCAAGCCTCTGACTTCAGTCAGGGGTTGGTTGACAGTTCGTTTGTTCGCGACTGTCTCGGGAAAACTGTTTTTCTGTGGGCGTTGGTATGTCCAGGCCTTCGATCCGACAGATTGTTAATCGACGGTCGGTTTGTCCTTCCACTCGCACAAATCGGCAATGGGGCACTCAGAGCAATGCGGTTTTTGTGCTGTGCAGCAGTAGCGCCCGTGCAGAAGAATCCAATGGTGCCCGTCGACCAAAAGATCCTTGGGCAGAAGCTTTTCGAGCTTTGCGCCCACAATCGACGGTGTTTTTCCGCAGGCAAGTCCGGTGCGGTTGCTGACGCGAAAGATGTGCGTGTCAACGGCCATCCACGGTTGCCCGAAGGCGACGTTGAGTACGACCTTGGCGGTTTTCTCTCCGACACCGGGCAGCGCCGTGAGTTCTTCAAACGTTTGCGGAACCTGACAGTGATGCCGCTCAACGAGCGCGGCAGCGGTTGCGCAGATATTCTTGGCTTTGTTTCTGAAAAGCCCCAGAGAGGAAATCATCGGTTCAATGTCCTCGGGGCGCTTGGCGGCCATCGCTTCGGGAGTCGGTGCGGCGGCAAAAAGGGCCGGTGTGACGGCGTTTACCTTCTTGTCGGTGGTCTGCGCCGACAGCATGACGGCAATCAGAAGCTCAAAGGGATTGCGCCAGTCGAGTTCGCTTTTGGGATTGGGACGAAGCGCTGCAAGGCGGCGGACGATTTCAAGGCGTTTGGCGTTGTTCATAACCCGTTCTTTTAGCGCTTGGCGAGAGCTTTTGCACGACCGAGGACGGCGGCCAGAATGGCGGCCTTGTCGTCGGCCTGAAAGCTGTTTTGGGTTTGCTGCGCAAGTTTGCGTGCGCGACGCCTCGCACTGGCGGCTTCGTAGCGCTTTTTGGCGGCGGCAGCACAGGCGCTCGTCCATATGCGTCCCTGGACGGGCTGCATTTCAATCGCGCTGACGGGGCAGGCGCACACGCAAAGACCGCACCCCGTACACTCGGACTCGAGAATACCGAAAAGGTGTTTGGGAACACCGCAGACGGCTTCAACTGGGCAGGCGGCGGCGCAAAGGGCGCAACCGATGCATTCGCGCGCACGAATGCGGGCAACGGCAAAGGGCTGCTCGCTGCCGTATTCGGGATCAACGCCGTTGGCTGCTTGCCCCGTGAGAGCCGCAAGTTTCTCGACGCCTGCGCGTCCCCCGGGAGCACAGCGATTGACGGCGGCCTCACCGCGCACGATGGCGCGGGCGTACTGCGAACATCCGTCAAAGCCGCATTGTCGGCACTGCGTCTGCGGCAAAACGGCTTCAATGCGCGCAATCGCGTCCGCTTCGGCTGCGACAGACTGCAGGGGACGCTCGGAGATGGCGGTACTCAAAGCCAGAAATTCTCCACAAGAAGCTGGCCGGGTTTGCCGCCGCGGGGCGTCACCATGCCTCGAGTCTTAAGAGTTTCACGCACAGCCTTAGCCATGGCCGGATTGCCGCAAATCATGGCGCGGCTCACGGTCGGGTCAATCGTAAGTCCCGTCGTTTCTTCGAGCTTGCCGCTCGTGAGCGCTTCGGGAATACGCATCTGAATGAGCGAGCCCGGATCGCGCGTCACGCACACCACAATCGACAGATTGTCGTGCGGAACGGCAAACTTTGTGACGTACTCGGTTTCGACCCAGTGGCTCACGCCGTGCACGAGCACCACATGCTCGTACTTGGACATGATGGTCTCGTCCTGCGTGACCGCCAGGAAGGATGCTACGCCCGTGCCGGTCGCAAAAAGCCAAAGGTCACGGCCGCCCGCTTCCAGACGCTCTTCGAGGAGCATGCCGTTCATTTCGTCGTCCAAAAGCACTGTGTCTCCGACGGAAAGGGCATGGAGTCGGGGACTGAGCTGGCCTTCCTTGACGAGTGCGATGTAAAAAACGAGCGTTTCGGAACCGCCGGCGCTGCCGATCGAATAGCAGCGCCAGACGGGTTCACCGTCCACCACAAACTCGGGCAGCGCGATGCGGGCAAACTGCCCCGTTTTCCAAACGCACCCTTCGGGGCGTTCAAGCTCAAGGCGGATGACTTTTTCGCAGCATTTTTCAACGCTGACAACACGGGTGCGGTGAACCGTCATTGGGACTGCCTCACAAAAAAATCAGCGCTTAAGGTACTGGCGCTTGTTGGGAACGCCCACCCACTGGTCGGCATCGTCCGGGTAGGGCTTCTTGCGGGTGATGGTCGGCCACTGGTGCGCAAGCTCTGCATTGAGGGCAATGAATTCCTGCTGATCTTCGGGCACGTCTTCTTCGCAGAAGATGGCCGCTTCAGGGCACTCAGGCACGCAGACGGCGCAGTCGATGCATTCATCCGGATCGATCACAACGAAGTTGGGACCTTCGTGAAAGCAGTCGACGGGACAGACATCCACACAGTCGGTGCGCTTGCAGCCGATGCATGCTTCACAAACAACGTGAGCCATGGGAACAAATACTCCGAAAAAAAAATAAAAGCGATAAATCACAAAGACAACGCACCGCACAGCGCAAACCGACAGGGGTTGCGCCGAAAAAGCTGCACGTCTCGGGCAATGGTCGATTGTAGCGCAAGCCCGTCGGCTTCCGAATCACTCTTCAATGGCGACTTTGCGTCACAAAAGGAAGGTGCGGGCAAGCACGTAGAGGGCAATCAGGATGAAGACAACGCCGCTGGCGACATTGACTAGACGCGGTCCCTGCGGACCGCTTAAAAAGCGTCTCGCCTGCCCTGCGAGCACCGCATACATCTGCATCACGGCCCACACCATGAGCACGTAGACGAAGATCATGAAGCTCACCTGTGGCACATAGCTGATCTCAGGATCGATGAACTGCGGAAAGACCGACAGACAAAAGACGATGGCCTGAGGGTTGGTGAGCGAGATGAGAATGCTCTTGGAAAAGTGTTTCCAGATCGTGTCCTCGTGATCACTCCCGGCGTGTTTGAGCAGCCCGGCGGTGCGGCCGGCGTCCTTGCGGATTGTTTTGATGCCGAGATAAATGAGGTAGATCGCACCCGCGAGTTTGATGGCGGTAAAGAGCTTGGGGCTAGACGCGATGATGATGCCGATGCCAGACAGGGCGATCGAAAAAAGAATGCCGATGCCGCAGGCAAGTCCCATGCAGCTCCACACGGAACGACGCCAGCCGTACTGCAGACTCGTCGTCACCGCGACGACGGTTCCGAGTCCGGGCGCAAGAATATTGGCCAGACTTGTGGCCAGAAACATCATAAAAAGTTCGGACATGGCAGACGGGGCAATGTATCAGCTGCGGCGATCGTAGCGGCAGAATGTGAGTGCCGGCGCACTTTCGGTTGCGGGCACACGCGAGAGCACCGTGCGTTCCCAAACATTAGGATCGAGTTCCGGGAAAAAGGCGTCGCCCTCGCAGAAAGCGTCGATTTCGGTCACCCAGGCGCTTGAGCACAGATGCAGTGCCTGCGCATAAATCTGACCGCCCCCGAGGATGAAGATCTTTGCAGGATTGTCTTGCGAGGCTCTTTTGACGGCGGCAGTGAGTGAATCCACCGTTTCGCAGCCTGCAAACTGTACTGCCGGGTTGCGGGAAACGACGATATTCAGGCGCCCCGGTAGGGGGCGGCCAATGGACTCATGGGTTTTGCGGCCCATGATGACGGGCGAGCCCATGGTGACGGCCTTGAAGTGCTTCAGATCAGCCGGCAGGTGCCAGGGCATCTGCCCGTTCAGGCCGATGACGCGGTTGGTACTGCAGGCAACAATCAGTTCAACGCGAACGCTCATGTTGATTCAATGGATTGAGTTGCGAAGGTGCGTTTGTTGTAGGGCTTAGACGGCAATCGGAGCCTTGATGTGGGGCCACGGATCGTAGTCGACGATTTCGAAGTCTTCAAACCTGTAGCTGAAGATGTCGGCCGGACGACGGTGAATCACAAGCTTCGGGTAGGCGCGGGGCGTGCGCGAGAGCTGCAGGTCGACCTGCTCAAAGTGATTGTTGTAGATGTGGCAGTCTCCGCCCGTCCAGATGAATTCTCCGGGCTCGAGGTCGCACTGCTGCGCGATCATGTGCGTGAGCAGGGCGTAGCTGGCGATGTTGAAGGGCACGCCCAGAAAGATGTCGCAGGAGCGCTGATAGAGCTGGCACGAAAGACGCCCCTGGGCCACGTAGAACTGGAACAGACAGTGACAGGGCGGCAGCGCCATCTTGGAAATTTCGGCAACGTTCCAGGCGCACACAATCATGCGGCGGCTGTCGGGATTGTGCCGAATGGTATCGATGAGTTCGCTGATCTGATCGACGTGGCCGCCGTCGGGCGTCGGCCAGCTGCGCCACTGTACGCCGTACACGGGACCGAGGTCGCCGTTTTCATCGGCCCATTCGTCCCAAATGGTGACGCCGTTGTCGTGCAGGTAGCCGATGTTCGAGCTCCCCGACAGGAACCACAGAAGTTCGTGGATGATCGAGCGCAGATGGAGCTTTTTGGTGGTGACGAGCGGAAAGCCCTCGGAGAGGTCAAAGCGCATTTGGTAGCCGAAGCACGAGCGCGTACCCACGCCGGTGCGGTCGGTTTTGGACACGCCGTGATCGCGGACGTGCCGGAGAAAGGTTTCGTACTGATTGCTGGGCATGTCAGAGCGTGTCAAAAAGTGCGGAGCTCTCTGGAGAGACCGCTGACAAAGAGAATGCGGGCGCTATTCTAAACGCCCGCATGGAGGATTTCGGCGAAGTGATCGTCAGTCCCAGATGCCTGCGTCATGCACCATCTTGAAGAGATAGGTCAGGTGATAGAACACAGGTGCCGAGAAAGTGAGCGTAGCAAATCGCTCAAGAATGCCGCGGCCGATGTAAAGCTCGCCCTCCCAGCTGCGCGAACCAAGGCTTCTCTTGACAGAGCTGATCACCATGTCGCCCATGATGCACGAGAGCACAATTGCCAGCGCGTAAAGTGCCGTCTGCAAAATGGAGAAGGGGGTGAGCCAGTAGAGCGCAATACCGCCCAAAACGGCCAAAGCCGAGCCCACAGCCAATCCCTTGACGGTCTTGTTGGGGTTAAGGCGCAGTGCCTTGCCGCCCAAAGCCGAGCTTGCCAACACCGAGAAAAGATCGGCCATGAAGGTAATCATCAGCAAAAAGAGCAGCATCAGCTCGCCCGACGTCTTGTGGCTCTCAAAATCGATCGTGGAGATGGCAGGGGCGTGACTGACGCAGAACACGCAGATCATCAGGCCCCACTGCACCTTGGCTACACGCTCAAGGTAGCGGTCCGTGTCGTGGCTCATGGCCGCGAGCACCGGCAACAGCAGGAAGAGGTAGATCGGAATAAAAAGCGTAAAGACCTGGGTCAGGTTGAAGTACACGAGGGCGTACTGCGCAGGGATGGCCAAATAAAAGGCTACAACGAGCACCCAGTGGTCGGTGTGTTTGATGGGCGTGAGCGCGATAAATTCGCGCAACAGGAAAAAGCTGAAGATGGCAAACACCACGCACAGCGCGACCATGCCCCACCACCAGGCGATGGTGAAGATGGCGATGAGCCACCAGCCCAGACGCACGCGCGAATTGGCGATGGCAAGGCGTCTTTCCTGCTCGGGGGAGGAAGCGCGCCCCTGAGCCCAGAGACCGTATACGGTACCGGCTCCCACGAGCAGGATGAGCGCGGCAAGAATAATCAGGTAGCCTTCCTGAAGGCTCAGTCCAAGTCGCATCGTCATGAGATATGCGCCAAATCAATCACCGCCTGCCGTGCGCGGTTGAGAAAATCTTCCTTGGTATCGGCCGGGTCGTGCGGCAGGGGTGCACCGAAGCGCACCGAGCAAATGGTCGGTACCGGGATGTAGACGCCCTTGGGCATGGCGCGGTGCAAATTCTCGATGTAGACCGGAATCAGTTCCACTTCGGGAAATTCACGCATCAGTCGCCACAGGCCGCTCTTGAATTCACTCGGCAGCGGCTGAGGACGTCGGGTGCCCTCGGGAAAAATGATGAGCGAGTCGCCTGCGCGCAATGCCTCCTTGAGGGGGGCGAGGGGATCGGCGTGTTCCGTGCGACGACGGTCGATCAGAACGACGTTGAGCTCCTTCATGGCGATGCGCTTGCGAAACAGGCCGTGATCCCAGTAGTCCTTGGCTGCCACAGGTCGCGTCAGGCGACGCAACACCGAGGGCAACGAAGTCCAGATCACGATCGTATCGAGGTGGCTCGTGTGGTTGGCAAAGTAGATGCGCTGACGCTTGGCGGGCTCGGTTCCTTCCCATTGG
Organism: uncultured Sutterella sp.; assembly: GCA_945834535.1. Classification (GTDB taxonomy): domain Bacteria; phylum Pseudomonadota; class Gammaproteobacteria; order Burkholderiales; family Burkholderiaceae_F; genus Duodenibacillus. The sequence goes on from CAMAHM010000080.1 coordinate 6,292, forward strand.
GGATAGGCCCCGACCAGAAGGCGGGTGAGCCAGACGATGGGCGTCATGAGTTGAAGTCGAAACACTGTCCTGATGTCCTACAGAAAGGATGGAGCACAAGCGCTAACACTTCATTATGCCCTGTCAACGTCAAAAACGCCGACAGGCGTGCGGGACGAACGTTTTTAAGCTCGGCCGTTCTCTACTCATCGG